>CAJJYX010000057.1 GCA_905197435.1 uncultured Bacteroides sp. | reverse complement strand
CAATATGTCAAAGAACACTTGATGATTACTTTTTACACAACCTCCCGGGAGGAGGGGAATTGGGATAGTACCTTTAATCCATAATGAATAGTACCTTTCACCCATAATGGTAAAAAACGGACAAAAGTCTTATATCGAGCTCAGGTTTATTATAGGTGCCTGAGACGAAAAGAGTCGTTTATGGTTGTTTTTTGACTTTTTTATACCTATGTTTGTCTCCCAAACAAACAAAAAATAATAATATATGGCTGTTCATCGCGACGATAGCGAACGTTTCCGGCGTCTTTCCATCCTTGGAAGGATAGGCTGGTGGGAGGCTGATTTTTCTTCTAAGCAGTACCTCTGTTCCGAATATGTGTGTAAGTTGCTTGGCTTGGAAGGGGAGTACCTGAGCTTTGAGGATTTTGGTAAAATGATACGTGAAGACTATCGTGTACGTATCAGCCGGGAGTTCCTTGCCATTCAGAATATGGAGGTCTATGAACAGGCTTTCCCCATCAGTTCTATCGAAGGAGTAGTCTGGGTTTACTCTCGTATGGGATATAAGGAGTATTTGCCGGATGGTACATTGAAGGCCTTCGGAGTGTTGCAGCGTGTAGAGATGCCGAAGGAGGAGGCCGCAAAGCAGGCTTTGCAAAGAGTGAATGGTTTGCTGTACCGGCAAACTTCAATATCCCATTCCCTGTTCCGTTTCCTGAAGGACGAAGATATCAGTGCGGGCATTTACGATATATTGAAGGATATTCTCGATTTCTTTTGCGGTGGCCGTGTGTATATATTCCAATACGATGAGAAATGCCAGTACCAGAGTTGTATATACGAGGTGGTGGCTACGGGAGTACTTCCCCAGAAGGACATGCTTCAGGGAGTCCATGTCGGCAGTTTACCGTGGTGGACGTCACAGATTATGGCACAAAAGCCGGTTCTGCTGGAAACGTTGGGGCAAATACCGGGGTACGCTTCTGCCGAGTATGAGATTCTGGCAAAACAGAACATAAAGTCATTGATGATAACTCCGCTGGTTGCCAACGATCAGGTGTGGGGATATATGGGCATTGATTTGGTGGACTGCATCCGAATGTGGACCAATGAGGATTACCAATGGTTCAGCTCTTTGGCAAATGTCATCAGTATTTGCATAGAACTGCGCAAAACGAAGGATGAAGCCGTGCGTGAACGGGCTTTTCTCAGTAATCTGTTCCACTACATGCCTTTGGGGTATGTGCGGCTGTCCATTGTTTGGGATGAAAAAGACCGGCCCAGTGGGTGTTATGTGACAGACGCAAACTCTATTTTTTCCGATTTCCTGGGGAAGCCCACATCGGCATTCATCGGCAAGACCGTCTCGTCTTTTCACGGAGAGATGGTATCCCAGCTGGAAAATCTGCTTGATATAGTGAACACCGGAACACATAAGGAAATGGATATGTGTTTTGAACTTACCAATAAGCATTGCCATGTGGTGATATATTCTCCGGAAAAGAATGAGATCGTAGCCTTGTTTCTCGACATAACAGACACAGTGCAGACTCACCAGGCATTAGACCATAGTGAGAAACTGTTCAAGAGTGTCTTTGCAAATATACCGGCCGGAGTGGAAATCTACGATAAAGACGGATTCCTGGTGGACATTAACAACAAGAATATGGAGATTTTCGGAATACGGGACAAGCAGGATGTTATAGGGGTAAGTCTTTTCGAAAATCCGAATGTGTCTTCCCAACTGGCCGAACGCATACAAAACGAAGATGTAGTTGACTTTAGCCTGAATTATGCTTTCGATCGTGTTGAAAGGTATTATCCCACTTCCAAACAGCCGAAGGATGTGGTACATCTTTATACAAAGATAAGCAAGATTTATGACAGTAAGGGTAGCTTTACCGGCTATGCCATGATTAGCATTGACAATACGGAGCGGGTAGATGCCATGAGCCGTATCTGTGATTTTGAGAATTTCTTCCTGCTGATATCGGATTATGCCAAGGTGGGTTATGCCAAACTTAACCTGCTCGACCGGAAAGGATATGCCATCAAACAGTGGTATAAGAATATGGGGGAAGATGAGACTACCCCGTTGGCAGATATTGTAGGAGTGTATGATAAAATGCATTCCGGTGACCGCGAGCGGATGCTTGACTTTTTTTATAAAGCCCGTATAGGCAAAGCTAAACATTTTCAGGGAGAGGTGCGTATTGAACGTCCGGGTGAAAGGGGAAAATGGAACTGGATACGTACCAATGTTGTGGTTGACTCGTTTGAACCGGAGAATGGGCAGATAGAGCTGATAGGCATCAACTATGACATCACGGAGTTGAAGGAGACGGAGGCCATGCTGATTGACGCCAAAGAGAGAGCAGAGACTGCCGACCGGCTGAAGAGTGCTTTCCTTGCCAATATGAGTCACGAGATACGTACGCCTTTGAATGCCATTGTTGGTTTTTCCAGTATGATGGGGGTGATTGAGGATATTGAGGAGAAAAGGCAGTATATGGCGATTATCGAAGAAAACAACGACTTGTTGTTGCAACTGATTTCCGATATCCTGGACCTGTCGAAGATAGAGGCCGGAACATTCGATTTTGTAGAAAAAGAACTGGATGTGAACGTGTTGTGTGAGGGCATTGTGCACTTTGCAAAGATGAAGGCCAGACCGGGCGTGGAGGTTCTTTTTGACCGTCATCTGCCGGAATGCCGGGTTGTCAGTGACCGTAATCGTTTGAATCAAGTCATAGCCAACTTTGTCAACAATGCCATCAAGTTTACTTCTGCAGGAAGCATCCGTATAGGATATGACAAGGTGGATGAGATGCATTTACGGTTCTATGTCGCCGATACGGGCATTGGTGTCGAGCCGGACATGCAGGAGCAGATATTCGACCGTTTTATAAAACTGAATACTTTTGTGCATGGCACCGGATTGGGACTTTCCATCAGCAAGAGCATCATAGAGCAATTGGGCGGCACCATCGGTGTGGATAGTGAGCTCGGAAAAGGCTCATGCTTCTGGTTCGTACTGCCGGTTGTATAGTAAATCGGTTTCTTTCCAGGATGAGGGAGTACTGGGACTGAACTGCACCCTCATCTTGGAAAAATGTCTGGTTATAATCCAAATGAGAACTTTCCGATGGATTGATATACCACACTTGCAATACTCAATACCACGATGCCCAGTGTGCAAATAGCCAGGCTGGCACGTGCATAGTTGTCACTGCGGAATGTTGCAATCGGCTCGTCGCTCTTGTTGATGTACATGGCTTTTACAATCTTCAGGTAGTAGTAGAGCGAGAGGATGGTATTGACAAGTGCAATGAACACCAGCAGATGGAAACCACCCTCGAAAGCCGCTGCAAAGATGAAGAACTTAGAGAAAAAGCCTGCGAACGGCGGGATGCCTGCCAAAGAAAACAGGGCCAGTGTCATCAGGAAAGCCATCTTTGGATTGGTGCTATACAACCCGTTGTAGTCTTCGAGTGTGAACTTGTGGGCACGCAGTGCCACGATGGTGATAACGGTGAACACACTGAGGTTGGCAAACATGTATATCAGTACGTAATACACCAGCGCAGTCATGCCTTGTGCGCTGCCGCTGATAACGCCCAGCATGATGTAGCCTGCCTGCGAGATACTGGAGAAAGCCATCAGCCGTTTCAAGTTCTGCTGGCGCAAGGCGAAGAGATTGGCAAGCGTGATGGAGGCGATGATGACCCAATAGAGCGCTTCCTGCCACTGGCCTGCCATCGGGGCGAACACTTTAATGAGGACAGTCATCAGTACGAAAGCGGCAGAACCCTTGGAGATGACGCTCAAATAGGCGGTTACCGTACTCGGAGCACCTTCGTAGACATCAGCCGTCCAGAGATGGAAAGGCACCAACGAGATTTTAAATCCCATGCCGGAGAAGAAGAATACGAATGCCATAATCTGCAATGGACTACCGGTGAGATGTGCCGGAATGTCGGCAAAGTAAAGGGTACCTACCGAACCGTAAATCAGAGACAACCCGTATAGTAGCAATCCGCTGGAGAAAAGTGCGGTAAGGATGTATTTTGCACTGGCTTCGGCAGAGTGATGGCGGTATTTGTCGAATGCGACCAAGGCTGCCATCGGGATACTTGCCGTCTCCAGTCCGATAAAGAACATCAGGAAGTGGCCGGCGGAAATCATGAAGTACATGCCCAGCAGTGTGCAGAGGGTCAAGAAGTAGAATTCACCTTGCTTGATATACGTATCGGGCAGCTTCATCCATTCGTGTGCCATCAGAAACACGATGAGCGTGCCGATGCTGAGGATGGATTTTACGATACTCTGTATCGGCTGGTTGTGATACATGCCACCGAAGGCATCGGCCACAGGACCGGGGATGATGGTGATAAGCGTGTGTATGGTCAGCAAAACAACGGGCAGCATCGTGTTCAGTACCGGCTTGCCGTCATTCTTGTGTGCATCCGGACTCATGAAGAGGTCGGCGACAAAAAGGATGACGATGACCAATATCAGCGAAAGCTCTTCTTTGAGCAGGAGGAATTGAGAATAATCCATATTCTTTAGTGATTAACAGTTTAATGATTAGTGGTTAGTAGGTGGTTAGTTGGTTGACTATCGGCAGCACGCTGTTTCCAATCATACCGCTAATCCACCACGGTGCCATACCGAGGGCGGCAACGCATGCGATGAGGATGATGACGGCCGTACGTTCATCCCAAGTGGCATCGCTCAGGGTGAGGTGGTGCTTGTTGGTGCACGTGCCGTAGAGAATCTTTCCTACCAGCCGCAAGATATAGACTGCCGTGATTACGATGGAACTGCATGCGATGACTGTCCACACGCGGTGGAATGTATCGGGATGTTGGAACGAACCGGTGAAGATGGTCATTTCGGCTATGAAACCGCTGAGTCCGGGCAATCCCAGATTGGCAAGACCGGCAATAACATAGCAGACAGCCAGGAAAGGCATAATCTTCATCAAGCCGGAAAGTTCGCGGACATCACGCGTATGGGTACGCCCGTATATCATACCGATAAGGGCGAAGAACAAGGCTGTCATCAGTCCGTGAGAGAGCATTTGAAGAACGGCTCCCGTACAAGCCGTCTGATTCATCATCAGAATGGCGAACAACACCAGGCCGCAATGGCTGACGGAAGAGTAAGCGTTGATATATTTCAAATCGGTCTGTACACAAGCGGAGAATGCACCGTATACAACGGAGATTCCCGTAAGAATCAGGAATATCCATCCCAGTTCCTGTGCAGCTTCAGGCATCAGGTACATGGCTATGCGGAAACATCCGTAACCTCCCAGCTTCATCAACACACCGGCATGAAGCATGGACACGGCAGTCGGTGCGGAAGCGTGACCGTCGGGGCTCCATGTGTGGAACGGGAACAGAGCGCCCAGTACACCGAAACCGAGGAAGGTGAGCGGGAACCAGATGCGTTGCTGTTCGATGGGGATATTGTGCATCTGCGCTATTTCCAATAGGTTCATGGAGGTGGCTCCGGCGCCGTAGTAGATACCCAGGATGCCGATAAGCAGGAAGGCAGAACCGCCCATCAGCATCAGAGTCAGCTTCATGGCGGAGTACTCCTTGCGTCCCGAGCCCCATACGCCGATAAGCAGATACATGGGAATGAGGGCAACCTCATAGAACATGAACATCGTGAAAAGGTCTATCGAGATAAAGAACCCGAATACACCGATGGAAAGGAAGGTGAACCAAAGGAAATATTCTTTAGTCAGCGGTTGCAGGCGCCAGGAAGCGAATGTCCCTGTAAAGACAATGATGGATGAAAGTAATAGCATGGCTACCGAAATGCCGTCTACACCTACTGAATAGTGGATGTTGAGTGCGGGATACCAAGCCATGTCGGCACGGAACAGCATTTCATCCGTGATACCGGCGTGGCGTGCGTTGAGGTACATCACAGTCAATGCTGCGGAAAGAACCAGCAGAGCCGATGCACCGGTCACCATCACTGTGCGTATTTGTGCAATGTTGCGGCTGAGCCAAAGACCCAGCAACATCAGCAATGGGATGAGTACGAAAAGACTTAAGAAATTCATAATGAGTTATGAGTTATAAGTTATTTATTATTCGTTATAAGTTATGAGGGAAAGTTATAAGTGATAACTAATAACTCATAACTAATAAAAGTATCAGTGCCAGTGTACCCAGTAGAAATACAAACGTATATTGCTGGATGCGTCCGCTCTGCAAGCCGCGTATCTCGTCACTGGTAGCTTCAGCCCCCCAGGCAAGGAAGTTGAAGAAACCGTCGACCACATGGCGGTCCCACCATGCGATGGGGCGGCAGATACAGCCGAAGATAAGGCGGTGGGTGATGAATTGATAAATCTCATCCATGTAGAAGCGGTGGTAAGCGGCTGTCCATAAGCCTTTGAAACGGTGTGCCAGCGCATCGGCAACGGGTTGCCGGCTACCTGCATAGATATAAGTGGCAATGGCTATGGAAACCACAGCTACGACGATACTTGTAACTGCCACACTCCAGTCCAGATGGATGCTATATGCTTCACCGTTGGAACTGATGAAGTGTCCGAAAGGAATGAAACCGGCAACTATCGTAACCACAGCAAGGAACATCAAAGGGAAGCTCATGGGCAGAGGGCTCTCATGAGGAGTGTGCTCGGCGTGAAGCTCTTTGTTTTCACTCCCCCAGAAAATACCATAATAGAGGCGGAACATATAGAATCCCGTCATACCAGCAATCACCGTCATAATCCATCCCATAATGGGGTTGAACAGGAAGCATGCTGTCAGGATTTCATCTTTGGAGAAGAATCCGGAGAACGGAGGGATACCTGCAATGGCGAGACATGCGATCAGGAACGTGATATGTGTGATGGGCATGTACCTCCGCAGTCCGCCCATGGCTGACATCTCGTTACTATGCACGGCATGGATGATGCTGCCGGCTCCGAGGAAAAGCAATGCTTTGAACATGGCGTGTGTAAACAAATGGAACATACCTGCCATGTAGCCCAGCCCTCCTTCGTGCGGGTCGGTTGATGTACAGACACCCAGTGCCACCATCATGAAACCGATTTGGGAGATGGTGGAGAAAGCCAACACACGTTTGATATCACTCTGCACACATGCTACGCTGGCGGCATAGAATGCCGTAAAAGCTCCTACGTATGCCACCATGTGCAACACACCGGGGGCATATTCTATGAACAGCGGGAACATGCGCGCCACCAGATAAACACCGGCAACCACCATCGTAGCGGCATGAATCAATGCACTGACCGGAGTAGGACCTTCCATGGCATCGGGCAGCCAGATGTGTAACGGGAACATGGCGCTCTTTCCGGCACCACCGATAAACATCAGTCCCAGTGCCAGTGGAATCATGGCGGCACCACCCTTTGCCAGCGCCATCTCATTGGGGCTGAAAGTATATGTGCCGGCATAATATCCATAGACGAGTATACCTATCAGGAACCCCAGGTCGGCAAAACGGGTAACAATGAATGCCTTCTTGCTCGCAGCAATGGCAGCCGGTTTGGTATAATAGAAACCTATCAGCAGATAAGAAGAAACGCCCACCAGCTCCCAGAAGAGATACATCTGGAAGATGTTTGTAGCAACCACCAGTCCGAGCATGGACATGGTGAAAAGCGATAGGAAGGCGTAGTAGCGCTGAAAACCGCGTTCGCCCTTCATGTAGCCGAAGGAGTAGATGTGCACCAATAGTGAAACGGTACTGATGACCACGAGCATCATGACTGAAATCGGGTCGAGCAGAATGCCCATGTCAATGCTGAGGCTCTCAGTGAAGGGCAACCATTTGAAGTTATAAGGCATCAGCGTCTCGTACGTGCCGTCGGCAAGACGGGGAGTGCTGAAGTACATTCCTGCGGTGAGATAGGAAAGTACTGCGACCGCACCCAGCGCCACAGTTCCGATAAGGCCGGCAGTGCGGTGTGACATCCATTTACCTCCAAGTCCCAAGGTCAGGAAAGAGAGGAAAGGGAGTAGGAGAATTGATATTGTATATTCCATATATACTATGTTTATCAGTTATTACTATTCAAGAACATCGCTTGGCAATTTTTGCTCCGAGCTATGCCGATTACCATTTCAGCTCATCCAGTTTGTTCACCTGGATACTGCGGATGTTGCGGTAGATGTTAATCATGATGGCGATGGCTACAGCCGTTTCTGCTGCCGAGATGGCGATAGAGAACAAGGAGAAGAAATATCCTTCCAGCCCTCCGGGGAACAGGAAGCGGTTGAATACGGCAAAGTTGATGTCTGTGGCATTCAGAATCAACTCGACGCTGATAAGGATAGCCAGTGTGTTGCGGCGGGTGAAGAACCCGTAGACGCCTGCGAAGAACATGATAGCCGAAACTATCAGATAATATTCCATGTGTATCATAAACTTTATCTTTTACGTGCTATTAATAATCCGCCTACGATACATGCCAATAACAGGATACTGACAGCTTCGAAGGGAAGCAGATAGCCATATTTGTCACCGCTCAGCATGTGGTGGCCGATAGTCTTGATGTTGACTTCCAAAGGCTCCACATCGGTGGTAGCAATGAACTTATGCTTCAGGGTAATGAATACTACGATGGTGGCACCGCCCACGGTGGCACCCAATCCGGCAAGGAACCTGCTGCGCTTCAACTTCTCGATGATGTCGCCCTCGCCACTGGTAAGCAGTATGGAGAAAACATAGAGTACTACGATGCCGCCGGCATAGACCATAATCTGTACGGAACCGAGAAAAGTGTAACCCAGCAGGAAGTAGATGCCTGCCGTACCGAAAAGAACGAACAGCAGGTAAGTGGCCGAACGCACCATACGATGGGTCGTTACCGTCAAGATGGAAAATACGGTAATAAAAGCCGCAAGGAAGTAGAATACTACTGTTTCAAGAGTTATTTCCATGTTGTTTTAATTTGATGTGTTAATTTGCTAATATGCCAATGTCCCAATGGTTGTGTGGCCTGTCATACCGATGTGTTGTGATACCGCATGGCAATTAATGCATTGGCGCATTAGCGCATTGAATAATTATTTTTTCTCTACATGGCTACCCGGGTGATTCAGCGTCATGACCAGTTTTGTACGGTCGAACACCGCATGCTCAAAGTTCTGGTCGAACGTGATGGCATTGTGGGGACAGGCATTCACACAGAGTTGGCAGAACATGCACGAACCGAGGTCGTACTCGTATTTTGCCAATATCTTCTTTTTCTTGCCGTCCTCTGTTTCAATCATCTCGCTGGTCACCTTGATGGTGTCATTAGGACAAGCCATCTGGCACAAACCGCATGCCACGCAATGATGCTCATTCTTGTCATTATGGGGCATGGTCAGTGTGCCGCGGAAACGGTCGGAGAGTTTCAATGTCGCACGATTTTCCGGATATTGTTCGGTGACCTTTTTACGGAAGAACACGGTCATGGTCGTTTTCATACCTGTCAGCAGTGAGGTGATACCACGGAAAAGCTTGACGAAGTAAAGCCTTTCCTCCTTATCTATATATCTGTCATCTACTTTCATATATTCTTTATATTATCTCTTTAAAAGTGCAAATCGAATACTACAATCAATACCATTAAAACCAAGTTCACCATGGAGATGGGCACCAGATACTTCCATTCCAGATTCAGAATCTGGTCGATACGCAGACGGGGGAAAGTCCACTTTATCCACATCAGCAGGAAAACTACGAAGAAGGCCTTTCCGAAGAACCAGACAAAGCCCGGAATGTAGTCCATCACTGCGTTGAAGCCATTCAGCCCCACGATGTGCAGCGGCATCCAGCCTCCCAGGAAGATAGTGGCTGCCACAGAGGCAACGATAAACAGATTCAAATATTCTGCCAGGTAGAAGAAGCCGAAGCCCATACCGCTATATTCCGTGTGGTATCCGGCAGTCAGCTCACTCTCGGCTTCAGGCAAGTCGAAGGGACCGCGGTTGGTTTCTGCATTTCCGGCAATGAGGTAGATGATGAAGGCTATCAATGCAGGGATATGTCCTTTGAAGATGAACCATCCGTCAGCTTGTCCTTCTACGATTTCGGAGAACTGCATGGTTCCCATCAGTACCACCATTGTCAGTATGCTCAATCCGCAAGACAACTCGTAACTGATAATCTGTGCACCGCTTCGCATGGCTCCAATCAGTGAGAACTTATTGTTGGAACTCCAGCCTGCCAGCAGGATACCCACTACGCCTATACTTGACGCAGCCAGCAGGAAGAACACTCCCACATTAAAGTCCAATACTTCCAATCCCTTGCTCATGGGCAGGCAGGCAAATGTGAGGAAAGAGGCGATGATTACCATGAACGGTGCCAGATTGTAGAGGAACCGGTCTGAGAATTTCAATTCAATGATTTCTTTTGTCAACATCTTAATGACGTCGCAGGGCACTTGAAGCAATCCCCATTTCCCCACCCGCATAGGACCGAGGCGGCATTGGAAGAAGGCGCATATCTTACGCTCCATGTAAATCAGGATAATGGCAAGTATGGCATACATCAAGATGATGCATACGCCAATCACTACGCATTCGAGGAATATAGCCAGACCTTCCGGCATCAGGGAAGTCAGCATCTGGTGTATCCAGTTGGTTACTATACTAAAGTCAAACATACTATCTATCAATATCTGGTACTACATAATCCAATGTTCCGCCAATGGCAATAAGGTCGGCGATTTTAGCTCCGCGGCAAATCGTGTTTACGGTCGATACCAGTGGCAAGCCTGTACTGCGGAAATGCAGGCGGTAAGGCATTTTGTCGCCATGGCTTTCGAGGAAGACACCGAACTCACCGCGACTACCTTCTACGGCAGCATAATAAGTGCCTTCCGGTACACGGATAATCGGTTTCATCTTTTCCTGGTAGGCGCCTTCCGGGATGTTGTCTATCAATTGTTCGATAATCTTCAGACTCTCCAGAATCTCATCCATACGGATGAGGTAGCGCGCCCATGAGTCGCCTTCGGTGCGTACAATTTCTTTAAAGTCCACCTTGTCATATACGGCATATGGCATCCGTTTGCGCACGTCACAAGCCCATCCGCTTGCGCGTCCCGTACCTCCGGTAGCTCCAAAGGCGATGGCATCTTCCCGTGAGAGTATACCTACACCTTTCAAGCGTTGTTGGGCAATGATGTTCCCGGTGAATACATCGTGATATTCGTGCAGGATGCCGCGGAGGTAAGGGATGAACTCCTTCACTTTCTTTACAAAGCCTGGAGCAATGTCTGCCTGCACACCACCGATGGTATTGTAATTCATGATGAGGCGTCCTCCACAAGTCTCCTCGAAGATGTCGAGTATTTTTTCGCGGTCGCGGAAACCGTAGAAAAAGGCAGTCAATGCACCTAAGTCCATGGCAAGGCAAGAATAGAACAGCAGATGCGAGTCTATCCGTTGCAACTCGTCCATGATGGTACGTATGTACTGTACGCGCTCGCTTACTTCCACACCCATTGCCTTTTCTATACACATGCACAAGGCATGTCGGTTTTGATGTGCACCCAGGTAGTCCAGACGGTCGGTCAGGGCCAAGGTTTGCGGATAAGTAAGGCTTTCGCACATTTTCTCAATACCCCGGTGGATGTAGCCACAGTTGGCGTCAATCTTGTCGATAATTTCACCCTCCAACGATACGCGGAAACGCATTACACCATGGGTGGCAGGATGCTGTGGACCGATGTTCACCACATATTCTTCATCACCGAAAAGCTGCATTTCTTTATTTTGGGTAGTACCGTCTGGATTCAACTCCAACTCCATGGTGGTGTCCACAGTTTCTTCATTGTCCATGCGCAGCGGATTGTCTTTCTCCGGGTCATTGTCTTTACGCATGGGATAACCTACCCAGTCATTGCGCAGATAGAGGCGGCGCATATCCGGGTGGCCGATGAAAACGATACCGTAGAAGTCGTAAACTTCGCGTTCGTTAAAATCCGCAGCTTTCCAGATATCGCTGACGGAGGGAAGTTCTGGGTGTTCCCGGTCCAGAGTGGCTGTACGCACAGCTACCCGTTCGCCGGTGATAGTAGACTCCATCAGATAGACCACGCCAAGTCCTCGGGGAGTGCCCGGTGCATCTTTCTCATCGGGCATTCCCCAATCCATACCGCTAAGGCATTCCAGGAAGTCCATCTGTTTCTCTTTCCGCAGACGCAGCATTTCGTCGTGCAGGACTGAGGGCTCTATGTATTTTATTTCCATAATTTTAAGTAGTGATTAGTGGTTAGTGCAGATGAGTTATTGATATCATTCATCACTGTTTCTCTCTTCTTTTCTGTTTACTCCACCGAAGTATTTCTCGATTTTTACTTTACGCTGCAATTGCATCATGCCGTAGTAGAATGCTTCCGGACGGGGAGGGCAGCCGGGAATATAGACATCCACCGGTAGAATCTTGTCCACGCCGTTCACCACATGGTAGGATTTCTTGAACGGACCTCCGCTGACGGCACAGCCGCCTACGGCTACTACATATTTCGGGTCGGCCATCTGATCGTAGAGTCGTTTCAGAACGGGAGCCATCTTATTGGTAATTGTCCCACAAACCATAATCATGTCTGCCTGGCGCGGACTGGCACGGGCTACCTCGAACCCAAAGCGTGCCATGTCGTAGCGGGCTGCACCGAGGGCCATGAATTCGATACCACAACAACTTGTTGCAAATGTAAGAGGCCACAGTGAGTTGCTGCGTCCCCAGTTGACGAAATCGTCCAGTACGCCAAGGGCCACATTGGCACCTCCGGCATTAAGCTCCCGAACCAGTTTCTCCAACGTTTCGTTGTCTGTAAACTCTTCATAAGGGATAGATTTGATTTTCGGCTTCTTTGTTACTTCCATTCCAAAGCTCCTTTCCTCCAGGCATAAGCAAGGCCCAGAATCAATATAATCAGGAAAAATAAAACGCTGAAAAGTCCTGCCACACCAAGTTCACGGGTGATGACAGCCCAAGGGAACAGAAATACCGTTTCCACTTCGAACATCAGGAACAAGATGGCAAACAGATAGTAGCCTACCCGGAATTGCATCCACGATTTACCGCGGGTAGGAATACCACACTCGTACGGTTCCATTTTTTGTGAATTGTACGAACGGGGTGCTATCGCATTGGAGAGCGCGATGACGATACCCACGAAAGCGATTGCCGTCAATAAGACGACCACTAACAAAGTAAAGTTCATAAACCTGATAAGATTTTAGATATATAATAATAAATACATCGCACCGGAAGACAAAACCTCTGAATTGTTGTCCGGCGAGGTTAGGGGACAAGCATCTGCGCTTGCACCTTCTAAATGATAATCTTTCTTAGTCCGAACACGTAATAGTTTGCGTCGGGCACGGGATGAGGGGACAGATTTAACAAACGGTCACATTCCGGCGCATAGGCATGCTGCTGCATCTTGTAGATGAACATGCGCAGGAGCACACTTTTGTTGGTCGGTACTTGCGTATGATCCACATGCTCTATGCAGAGGGAGTTAGGTGAAAACAAATTGTAGAACTTTTGGACTGTTTGTTGAGTGGTAGGAGCTTGTGACAGAGTGCAGCATTCTACTTGTTGGATGGTAGGGACACACAAAATGTCCGCAGGTCTGGTTGCACTGTAGTGCAGTAGGACTGCAAAGATTATGATTAAACAGTATTTAATGCCTTGTTTCATACCACAAATCTCTCTTTTCAAGGGCGCAAAGATATAATAAGTATTGCTCATTTTGCTATCCCGGCATAACAAAAAATGATTATTTTTACACTTTTTATCCTAAATCAATTCCTTTTCCAAAAATCCGGAGTGAAAAGCAACAGTACGGTGAATAGTTCAAGACGGCCTAGGAGCATTAAAAAGGATGACAGCCACTTAGCTGCGTCGGGTAGGGCGTTCCACGAATAGGAAGGCCCGGTTTCACCTAATCCCGGCCCCATATTACTAATGCTGGAAATAACGCAGCCCAATGATTCTTCTGCTCCTACTCCCATAGCCATCATCAGCAATGTGCCGATGATAATGATGACTATATAGATAAAACAAAAAGCCAATACGGTGGAGACAATAGAGGGGGGGATAACTTGCTTGTTTATCCGTACAGGAAGCACTGCATTGGGGTGTAGGATATGTTTGAATTCATTCCGCGATACTTTGGTAAGAATCACCATTCGTATACATTTCAAACCACCTGTGGTGCTACCGGCGCAAGCTCCCATCAGCATGATAATGGTAAACATTCCCCAAAGGACAGGTGTCCATCTCATGTAGTCATCTGTTGCAAAGCCGGTGGATGTCTGGATGGAAATTACTTGGAACAAGGACTTGCGGAAGGATTCTTCTATCCCCATGGAACTGGTGTAATACAGTACGATGGCTATGACGGTTGTAAAGAGTGAGACTGAGCCGAAATAGAACCTAAGTTCGGCATCGCCGGTGAATTTCTTGAATTTTCGGTTGACGAACAGTAACAGCAAAGTGAAGTTGATGCCGGAGATAAACATGAAGATGGAAATGACGTATTCTATATAAGGGGAATTGTAGTAGGCAACGCTGGCTTGCTTGGTGGAAAAGCCGCCGGTACCGGTAGTGGCAAATGCATGGCAGATACTGTCAAACCAGTCCATACCCCCAAGCATCAGCAGACCGACAAGCAGGGCGGTTATGCCGGCATAGATACTCCAAATCCATTTGGCTGTGACACCGATACGCGGATGCACCTTGTCATGCGTGGGACCGCTTGCTTCGGCTGCGAATACCTGCAAGCCGCTGACCCCGAAGATGGGGAGTACGGCAATGGTAAACATGATGATTCCCAAACCGCCAATCCATTGTGTCATGCTACGCCAGAACAGTATGCCATGGGGAAGTGATTCGATGTCATCCAGAATGGTGGCTCCCGTACTGCTGAAACCGGACATGGTTTCAAAGAATGCATTGGTAATGTCGGGAATGTATCCGCCTATATAAAAAGGCAATATTCCGAAAAGGGAGAACGCTATCCAGGCAAAGCTGACCAGTACATATCCGTCACGGCGTGTCAGTTGCCGTTCACCTCCCTTGCCGAGAGCTGCCAGTAATAAACCGGCTCCTGCTGTGATGCCTCCTGCTTTCCAGAAATCGAGCATATCGCTTTCTTTGTAGTAGAAGGAGATGCCTGAGCAAGCTAAAAACATGACAGTTTCCAGTAATAGCAGAATGCCGATAATCCGTATGATTGTCTTGAAATTAATCATTTATTTAATTGATAATTGACAAATCACAGTTGTCAACTATCTATTCTCTATTAGTTAAAGTACTTTTCAATTTTCTTAATCATCATGTTCAGGCAAAATACCACCACATGGTCACCCGGCTGTATCAGGGTATCACCCATAACCACGACACCTTCTCCCTGGCGGATAAGCCCGCCGATGGTGGTTCCTTTCGGGAGACCGAGGTCTTTTACCGGATGTTTGGTAATTTTCGAACCGGTTTTAACGGTAAATTCCGCTACATCGGCATTGGCAAAGGTCAGGCATTTTACGTTGCTGACGTCTGCATCCAGCATCATTTGGTATATGTGGCTGGCAGCGATCATCTTTTTGTTGATGACGGTGCCGATGTCAAGACTTTCAGCCATACCTATGTAGTCGATGTTTTCCACTTCCGCCACGGTTTTGCTGACCCCCATGCGCTTGGCGGCAAGACAAGCCAGGATATTGGTTTCTGAGTTGCCGGTCAAAGCGACAAAAGCTTCCGTATTCTTTAGTCCCTCTTCCACGAGTAAATCCATGTCCCGTCCGTCACCGTTGATAATCATAGTGTGGTCGTCAAGCAGTTCGGTCAGGCGGTTGCAACGGTTCAGGTCGTTGTCCACGATTTTCACCTGCATATAGTCCGGAACGTATTGGGCGGTACGTACGGCTATTCGGCTACCTCCCATAAGCATCACATTGCGCACATCGGCATAATCTTCTTTGCCGGCTATCTTGCGAATGTAAGGGACATATTTCCTTGTTGTGGTAAAGTATACGATGTCATGCAGTTTGATGGTATCATCACCCCGGGGAATCAGTGTCTCGCTTCCCCGTTTGATGGCTACCACGTGGTAGGGTAATTTCGACCCTCCCAGCTCATGGAGGGGGATATTCAGTATTTCGGCTTTTTCGCGCATCTTGGTGCCTATCAGTATCAAGGCTCCTCCGCAGAATTCCCACCATTGGCGCACCCAGCTCATACGGATGGAAGATACGATTTCCTTGGCGGCAAGCATTTCCGGGTAGATAAGTGAATCGACGCCCAACTTCTGAAAGAATTCTTTGTTCTTGGGAAGCAGGTACTCGTAGTTGTCGATGCGGGCTACGGTCTTTTGTGCTCCCAGATTGTTTGCCAGCATACATGCGGTCATGTTCCGGCTTTCATCAGGGGTGACGGCAATGAAGAGATCGGCTTCTCCCACTCCAACTTCTTTCAGACCTTTGATGGAGGTAGGGGAGGCTGTAGCCGTCATTAAGTCAAAGTTGGAGTTTAGCGCACTCAACTTTTCTTCGTTGTCGTCCATCAGGATGATGTCCTGCTTCTCGCGGGACAGCAATTTGGCCAAGTGTGTGCCTACTGCGCCGGCACCAGCAATAATTATTTTCATAGTTGTCAGTTATCAATTGTCGATGGTCAATTGATTATAGATTCCTTCTTCGTCCATTTCGCAAAGATGATACAACTCCTGTATGGTGCCGTGTTCTATGAAAGCATCGGGTATACCGATACGTTTGATATGGGGAATATAGTCATTGTCTGCCATGAACTCCAGTACGGCACTGCCCATACCTCCTTTTTTGACACCGTCTTCTATGGTGACGACATGTTGGAAGTTAAGCCCTATTTCGTGCAGCAAGTCTTCATCGAGCGGCTTGAGAAAACGCAGGTCGTAGTGGGCAATGGAGATTCCCTTGTCCTTCTCTGCACGTTCAATGGCGTGTGCGGCTGTGTTGCCTATCGGACCAAGAGTGATGACTGCCAAGTCTTTGCCTCCTTTCAGTTTGCGACCTTTACCTATGGGTATTTCTTCCAGCGGGCATTTCCAGTCTTGCAATACGCCGCGTCCCCGTGGATAGCGGATGACGAACGGACCTTTGTCCGGCAGTTGTGCCGTGTACATCAAACGGCGCAATTCATGTTCGTCCATAGGTGAAGATATGGTCAAGTTGGGAATCGGGCGAAAATATGCCAGGTCGAAAACTCCATGGTGTGTCGGTCCGTCTTCTCCTACCAGTCCGGCGCGGTCGAGGCATAGCACGACATTGAGCTTTTGGATAGCCACATCGTGAATGAGATTGTCGTGGGCGCGTTGCATGAACGATGAATAGATGTTGCAGAAGGGTATAAGACCTTCTTTGGCCATTCCTCCCGAAAACGTGAGGGCGTGCC
>CAJJYX010000056.1 GCA_905197435.1 uncultured Bacteroides sp. | reverse complement strand
CGCCGCCGGTGGAAGTGGAGGTCTTGCCCCATTCTTCCCAGACAATCTTCGTATTCACCATGCTGCGGGTAGTCACTTGACGGCCACTATTACGCTCCACTTCGGGCAGGAAACGGACACGCACTCCGTTAATCAGCGAAGCGCTTACCTCTGCAGCCGTCGGCACCCCTCTTTTGGTAGAGGCGGCAGTATAGTAGAAGGTACCTACGCCGTCTATCTTCACAGTACGTCCCTGCCCCATGAAATTACTCAATACACGCCCCAAGTTCTCTATCACCGCATACGTGTCACCACGGGTCACGGTAGAAATGACAGACAGTTCATCCGCCACTTCACGGGTAGTAACCGCCTTGCCCCAGGTTACTGATTGAGGATACCACAAATTGTTTACTTTCTTCTGAATTCTTCTAAAAAATGCCATAATCGTAATGTTTTAAATGATTAATTAATAATGTATATCCGATATCTCTTGTCTCACCCGAGAAGCAGAAATTTTCATCGTGAGGCCTCAACGATTCAGCCGTCTGCTTTTCTCAAATTCGATGTTGCAAAGTTAGGGTGAGAAACAAGGGAAAACAAGGAAATGGCATCTACAACCCATTTACATAAATCACTTAAAAACAAGACATTACAAAAACTGTATCTCTACAAGGAGAAGGGAAATATAAAGCAGAAATAAGAAGAATAGGGTGGTAATCTCTACAAGCATTCCACATAAACATCTGATAATGAATACTGCTATATCTTCCAGTCTCTACAAGGCAGTTGCCATAGGCTATCCTTTAAATATGGCATCATTTACATTTCAATTTTGCAATCGAGAACTTCCGCATTACCGTCACAAACTCATCAGGCAGTCTTTTAAGTGCCTCTTCTTTTATAGCGATAGGCACACCACCATAATAGGCTTCGGCAATAGCTTCTAACATTTCTTTCTTACATACTCTGATGGGCTGCACCCTACATATTTCTTGAACAGCCGTGTCATGTGCTGAGGATAATCAAAGCCCAAATCGTAGGCTACCGATGAAACGGGCTGTCCCTCCATCAGACGTTCCTTTGCCATGCCGATGACCATGCGGCGAATATGTTCCCCTGAGGTCTGCCCGGTTTCCCTTTTTACCAAGTCACCGAAATAGTTGGCAGACATGCAAAGCTGTTCGGCACACCACCCAACGCCGGGCAATCCATCAGAGAATTGCCGTCCTTCCTTATAATAATCGTACAGCAATGATTCAAACCTTGCCAACACATCATGGTTGCTTGGTCTTCGCGTGGCAAACTGCCGTTCATAAAAGCGCAAGCAGAAATTGAGTATCAACTCGATGTAAGCGACAAGGATAGCCCGTTGATGTGTGTCGGGACGTTTGCCCAATTCTTCCTGTATCTGCCTCATTAAAGCAATAAGAGTAGCCCGTTCTTCGGCAGTCATGTGCAGGGCTTCGTTGGCTTGGTAAGCAAAGAATGTAAACTCGTGCATACGGCGGGCAAGCGACGTGCCATGCAGCAGTTCCGGCGAAAACAGCAAAGCCCATCCCTCGATGCGGAACACCTCGCCGTTATCCTCCACACCGCCTATCTGACCCGGCGACACGCAGATGAGCGTTCCTTCCCGGTAATCGTATCTGCTGCACCCATAGGTCAAATCCTCCAGACAATCATCGCGCAGGAAGAGGGCATAGATGGAGAAACGGGTACGGCTGTGGCGTATGGGCGGCAGCGAGGCATAGTCGATGACGCTGACCAACGGGTGCCGGTCGGCATACCCGACGTAGGCATTATAATCGTGGACGGTCTTTGCGTTCAGCATCTTATCCATATTCATTGTCAATTTTTCACAAAAGTACTCGTTTATCCTGAGATACCTGCAATAAAATGGGAAAATGGTAGGTAAAACAGGATTTATAAACTATCCATCTCGTTAGGCTGCTGTAATTTTGCCCATAAAAACAAAGATGCAACAAATGGAAACTGTAAAACTCAACAACGGCATCACCATGCCCATGCTCGGCCTTGGCACGTTCCAAGTGACCGACCCCGAAACGTGCGAACGCAACATAGTGGAAGCTCTCGAAACCGGCTACCGGCTGATAGACACGGCGCAGGCATATGGCAACGAGGAATACATCGGACGTGCCCTTGACCACGGCAACGTGCCGCGCGAAAAGCTGTTCCTCACCACCAAAGTATGGTTCAAGAACTACGACAATGCCTACGCATCGGTGGAAGCATCCCTGCGCCGCCTGCGGACGGACTACCTCGATCTTGTGCTGCTGCACTGGCCTTTCGGTGACACCTACGCCGCATGGCGCGACTTGGAAAAACTCTATAAAGAAGGGAAAGTCCGCGCCATCGGTGTGTCAAACTACACGGCAGACCGCCTGATAGACCTCATGAACTACAATGAGATTGTCCCGGCAGTCAACCAGATAGAGACCAACCTTGTGTCGCAACAGATGGAGACGCGCCGCTGGATGGACAAGTTCGGCATCTGCCACCAAAGCTATGCACCCTTTGGACAAGGACACATCAACAGCATCTACGAAGATGAAACATTGTGCCACATCGCCGAACGCTACCGGAAAACCCCGCACCAAGTCGTGCTGCGCTTCCTCATCCAGTCTGGCGTAATCGTCATCCCCAAGACGGTACATCAGGAACGGTTGGCAGAGAACTTCGACGTGTCCGACTTCCGACTGCTCGACAACGAGATGGAAATCCTCCGCAGCTACGACAAGGCTTCACCGCTGATAGGCAATCCGCAGAATCCGGCGTTGGTGGAATCATCCAAGAACTGGTAGCGTAAAACATAGGGCTGTCATTGATAAACTGGAAAAATGATATAAACTTTTGCAGACCTTTTCCCTCCGCATACAGTAATGACGGAGGGATATTTTTACATTCATTTCCATATCCAATATACATTGCTAATCCTTATTAATAAATACTTTAGGCAGAATTTAGAATATAAGTGTAAAATAAGAGACATGAAAAATATTTTGTAGTAGCTTCCCAACTGCCTTTCATATTCACGTACTGTCTGTTATAAGTTTTCCTATCTTCTCATATTCCCAAAACTTCTGTAGGAAGAGCTATTGTTCTTGCCATTGTTCTTACCGTTTGTGGAGATGCTTTCTTATAGTTTTTCCACTGCGATGAAGAGAGATACTATGCTATTTTACCTGTATTGATACTGTCGCCGGTTTTATCCCTTTGGCAGATGCAGTAAACCTAATTTCACCTTCTTTATCCGCACTCCTGACGATTGCTGTCGCGGCTCCGCTGAACAGATTCATTTCAGGGTTCTGGAAAGGCATGAGAGATGTCGGATCGCCATTAGCCGTAGCCTCAAATGTTCCGGCTCCTGATACTGTAAATTTTACTTTACGGTTGTCCGTAGGCACTATATTACCATCCTTGTCGGCTACTTGAATAGTGATATATGCCAGGTCATCACCATTAGCCAAGAGAGCGCCCCTGTTGGGAGTAAGTATCAAATGGTGGGGCTTGCCGGCTGTCCTTACAATTTTTTCTTCGGTCTTATTGCCGTCAGCATCGTAAGCAACAACTTTGAGTTCACCCGGTTCATAAACCGTTTCATTCCACATAAGCCTGTAACGGGTCTGCAAGGTAGAGTCGTTCTTTTCTTTCATTCCCTGACTCTTACCATTAATGAACAGTTCTGCTTTCGGATAGGAGGTGTAAACAAATACCGGCGTTATCTGCCCTTCGCGTCCTTTCCAGTTCCAATGGGGAAGAACATGCAAGGTAGCATCATTCTTATTCCAATGGGAGCGATAAAGATAATATCGGTCTTTGGGCAAAGAGGCCAAATCTACTATGCCGAATACAGAACTATGGCTGGGCCATGCATCAGTATCGTAAGGAGAAGGTTCTCCGAGATAGTCAAATCCGGTCCATACGAACTGTCCGATAACCCATGGCTGCTCATCCATATAGAAATCGATGTCAGGTGTGTTCGACCAATCACAGGTTTCGTTGTCATAGCTTGACGATTGGTTGTCGGGATGCAGAACGGAATTATGTTCTTTCTCGAATGAAACAGGAAAATGATAAACACCTCTTGATGAAACCGTTGATGCCGTCTCGGAACCGAGAATCATCTTTTGGGGAAGTTTTTTATATGCACGCTCGTAATATTGGGGCTTATAATTAAAGCCCGGAATGTCCAGAGATGCGGCGAAACCATTGTCAAGGACTGCTCCTATCTGGTCCATTCCACAGGTAACAGGACGTGTATTATCAAGTGATTTCACTAAATTTTGAAGCATCGTAAGTTCGGCAACACCGTCAGGACCCCATTGGCTCGGAACTTCATTTCCTATAGACCACATGACAACCGATGGACTATTACGATACTGCTTCACCATATTGGTAATATCTTTAGTTGCCCATTCGTTGAAGAAAGCCCCATAACCGTTAGGTGATTTAGGACGGAATCCCCAATCATCAAATGGTTCTATCATAAGCATCATACCAAGTTCGTCGCACAATTCCACCAATTCCGGTGCCGGCATATTGTGAGACGTCCTTATGGCATTTGCCCCCATGTCTTTCATCAGTTCTACCTGATGGCGGAGAGCCGATTTATTGACAGCAGCTCCCAACGGACCTAAATCATGGTGATTGCAGACTCCTCTGAATTTAGTAGGCCGCCCGTTGAGGAAGAACCCTTGCTCCGGGATGTATTCAATTTTCCGCACTCCAAAACGTGTAGCATAATTGTCCACCCGCTGTCCGTTTATTTCTATACTTGTACGGGCTGTGTACAACCGTGGACATTCCGGGCTCCAAAGTTCCGGATCAGAAATAAGGAAATTCTGGACATGCATCTGTCCCTGTGATGTAAAAGGCGCGTTGTTGGATGCGACAACGATGCCTTCGGGAGAAACAATCTCCGTGTTCACATTAACCTTTTCACCTTTCTTGGCACCGACTATGTCCATTTCCAGTCTTACAGATGCCTTTTCAGTAGAGACAAAAGGGGTTGTGACATATGTCCCCCAAGTGGGAATATGCACTTTATTTGTATTGACGACATGAACATTCCGATATAGTCCTGCTCCGGGATACCATCGGGAAGCACGTTCAAAGTTCTCAAGTTCAACCACCATATCATTGTTACCGGGTACGACAGCATCCGACACATCCGCATAAAACGAATTATATCCGTACGGCCAATAAGCCACTTCTTTCCCGTTGACTTTAACATGGGCATTGCTCATGGCTCCATCAAACACGATCGTGATGTTGCGATTGACCGTGTCAGCGATCTCAAAGGTAGTGCGGTAGGTACCTTGCCCTATGAATGGAAGCCCGCCCGTTCTACCAGTTTTCTCCGTTTTCTCTGTTTCGCCATTCTGCTCGACGGCAACAGTCTGAAGGTCATTAGCCCTATTGAACGGACCATAGATGGCCCAGTCGTGCGGAACCCTGACTTTTTGCCATTTAGTTGTGCCACCGGGTCGTCCTTTGGTAAATTCCCAACCTTCATTCAGGGTCGTGACAGTCCTTTGGGCATGGATGCTGACAGTAAGGCTCCCCAAAAGAGCCATTACTGCCAACAAAGAGATTTGTCTGTTCATATCCATTATTTATTTTTAAACGCATCAAGTGCTACGGTCGGAGCATCATTATCGAAACAACCAAGATTATAACCGTCATTGTAACCGTTGGGTGCCTCAGGTTCCCAATAAAAGGCACCTTCCACAGCCGCTCCCATCATTTTGGTAATCAATTGCTTGCAGAGTTCACCTTGATCATAGGGCATACCGATCTCACAAATCATCACAGGCTTGTTGTATTTTTGTTTCAGATGGTTGATGTTTGCGATACAATCATCGGCAACCTTCTGCCAGCCACCGCTTTCGCCTTGTTGCTCTGCCCAATAAGGATATAGCGACATGCCGATCATATCGTATTTGCCACCGTTGTTCTCAAGAATATCAAACATCCTGTCGTATGCCCACTGGTTGTTTCCACCATCCAGATGGACTATGACCATAGCCTCCGGGAAAACGGATTTTACTGCCTCGTATCCTGCATTGTTAAGCCGGGTAAGCTGAACGGGATTATCCACGGAACCGACCGGAAGCATCATACCGGGAGTCGTTTCATTACCTATCTGTACCCATTCGGGTGTCACACCGGCATTCTTTAAGGCGTTAAGCGTTTCTGTGACATGATTTCCGACGGCTTTAGTCAGGTCATCGAAAGACAGTGTCTTCCATGCCTCCGGCATCTCCTGATGTCCGGGGTCGGCCCATGTATCCGAAAAATGAAAGTCGATCATCGTCCTGAGACCGAGGCTTTCGGCACGACGGGCTTTGAGAACGACATCGTCCATGCTGTTCCACCCGTCTTTAGGATTTACCCATACGCGGAGGCGGATTGAATTGACCCCGCAATAGTCACGAAGGAGTTGCATACATTCCATTTCCTGACGGTCCTCACCGGGGGTATAGAACTTACGTCCTTCGGATTCCATTTGGGTAAGCCAACTGACATCTGCTCCACGGGCAAAACCTGTTTCTTTCACGATTATCGAAGTATCTTCCTGTCTTGGATTGGTGACAGGACCGTCTTCCGAGCATGAGCCGCAGCATACTGCGGTTGTCAATGCTAAAGCGGATAATATTGTTATCATTTTCATTGAACTATTTTTTATTTAAGAGAATAAGAATACGTTTGTGTACCGAAATTTACTCTGAGAATATATGTTTCGCCTACAGTCAAGGCATTATCACCGTCAAATCCAGTAGTAGCTTCAGAGTGACCGAGCTTCAGGTTTCCATCACTACCCCCGAAGAAAAGTCCCCAATCGCCGTTTATAAGTACCTTTACCCCCCATGGCGTTTCCTTCTCTTTTACAAATTCAGCGGTGAAAACCTCTGGATTGTCAGGCAACTGTACCATTTCGTGTTCAGACCAGTCGTCATTAAGACCGGCAAATGTGACCTTTTCAATCTTGGTAAGTTGATATGTCAGGGCTTTCATATTGAAATCCATTACATACAGTCCCTCTTCAGGAGCGGGAATATTACCATCCGATTCTGCAAATATAAGATTTCCACTCAACGCCGTCGCTCCGTCTGCAGCCTTGTAGGCCGAAGCCCAGTCTGGTTGCGTATATGCGCGATAGCCCCATTCCGACTGAATCCAATGAGCACCGCCATAAGATAATGTACTCTCATCATATAGGGAGATGTAATCATCGAATCCATCCCAATTCACCACTCCGGAGAAATAAAGACGGGGGTCAACTTCGGGTTCCGGGGCGGCTTCTCCGGCACCGATCTTTAAAGCCAACGGATTGGACAGGTCAAGGACGAGTGTCGTCTCTCCGGCGGGAAGAGTTACCGTGATGTCTGAACCGGTTTGGCCAAATGTCAGACTTTCACAATTACCGCCAAAAGCAACATCCTGTTCAATGGCCGGTCCCATGTCGGTTGTCTCTTTGTTATAAAGACTTCCTTTACCCTTTACGGTAATTGTGACCGAAGCAGCGTTTGAGAGGTTTACAGGCAAAGTCCATTGGTTGGTTTTCATATTATAGGTCATCTCTCCGACAATCTCTCCGGCGACAGTAAGATTGTCGATATGGATTCCGCTCCACCAGCCTTCATTTGTGTTGAGTGTGGTGAAATAACATCCGGCAGGGTTGGGGAACCAGAAATTCCAGTGGTCATCGGCAGAAGACGCATAGAAAGTCTTACCGGTTTCGCCAAGATTTCCCCATACAACATTGTTGGCCTCGCGGAACCACCAGTTTGTCCATCCGTTCACGCCCATGAATCCCTGATATATTCCGTTCTCTTCAGGAGAAGCAAGTTTCATGGATGTCTCGTTCCAATCTTTGTCAAGGACAGTTCCCAGTGTAAGGTGGATTCTGTAAGGCTGCACCATTACTGCGAGTGTGGAAGAGTATGACGCTTCCAGATTAGCTGCAAGTACAGATTTGATCCGGATATACAAAGGAGACTTTTCATCAACATCATAATCCAGCCTTCCCAATAAGGAGTTCAATTCCTCGCAAAGAAACTGGCGTGAACGAACACCTTTTGCAACGCTGAGGTCTATGGTTGACGAAAACGATTCGTCCTTTGAAAACTGGATGGTTTCTTCCGCTGCATTTACAGGAGCCTGAAGCAGGGTGTCGCTGAGAGTGAGCTTTCCGTTGCCACTCCAATAGATTGTCATGGCAAGAGCCTGAGGATTATCGGGAGTCAATATAATATCCCCTGATGCGCCACCCAATGAAATCTCATCGGAAGGCTGAACGTACACCGGGTCGATGTCGCTGTTGCAGGAAACGAGACTGAATGTTACAAGCCCTGACAACAATGCCGTTTTAAAAATAGTATCGAGTTTCATAATTGATTATCAATATTGAGGATTTGTTAAATTCGGATTTGCAGTCAAATCCGTGTCGGGAATAGGATATATGTTATATTTGTCATTTACAGAACGACCATCCAACACACCGCCTTTCCACTGCCAGATATAAGCATCCGATGTGAATTTTCCAAAACGGATAAGGTCTGTACGGCGAACGGACTCAAGATAAAGTTCGCGAGCTCTCTCATCAAGCATAAAATCAAGCGTGAAATCAGAATCGGAAATCTTCCCGCTTTCATCATTCTTGTATGCACGAAGACGGACGTCATTCACGAGGTTAAGAGCCTCTGATCTTGAGATTCCGGCTCCGCCACGGAGAAATGCTTCCGCTGCCATGAGATACACATCGGCAAGGCGAATCATCGGATAATCCGTGGAACAACCTGTTGCCGCAGAATTTGAGGCGGCCGTTCCGTCATCCGTAAGATTCGTGAACTTTTCAAAGAAATATCCCTCAGACTGGTTATCTATAGCTCCGGTGAAGAACTGTTCCTGACCGTCGGTATAGAACATGGCACGTGTATCACCCGTATTATTGACATCGCCGAATTTGGAAACGATTTCTCCACGGGCCCGGAACATACCCCAGCCGTTTGCAAGGCCATATTTTGCAGGATTCTGAGAACTTGAATTACCGCAGGAACCACAAACGAGGTAGGTTCCGCCACCCCAAGTCACAGAAGTCGTGGCATCGCATACCAAGGCAAATAGAATCTCGTGCGTACGCTTATGATTGTCGGCATTGAAAAGTTTCGCATAATCCGGTTCAAGATAATAAGAAGGATTTGAAATCACTTTATGACAAGCCGTAATACATTCCGTATAATACTTCGTGTCAATAGCTCCGCGGTAAACAGCACTGTTCAGGTAGAGACGTGCAAGAAGTGCCCAAGCAGTCGGTTTGCTTGCCCTTCCGTATTCATTCGTATCCGGGAGTGCTGCTGACGAACCGTCTGCTACCAGATCTTTCAGTTCGCTCTCTATGAAGTCAAACAGACCGATTCCATCGTAAGCTTCCGGAATAAAGCCGGTGACAGGCGTGTTTTCATCGACCTTCGGACCCTTACGGTAAAGGTCAAGTACCATCCAATAGCTGAATGCTCTCATGAAACGGACCTCAGAACGGTAGCCCCTGATTTCTTCTTGCTCGGCAGCAGAGAACTTAGAAAGGGATTCGTCGGAACAATTACGGAGAAATTCATTACAGAGCGTAATGTTGAAAAACAGCCAGTAATATGAATCTGATACCCAAGAATCTTTAGAATTCCAGTTGATATAAGTCAAATCAGTAAGATTGTTGCCAGACAACCATGTATTGGCAACTTCATCGGTGGCAGCTTCCTGTAGATTGAAGTAACCTCTGGAGAAGTCCTGTCCGTTGATGGTTGTCAAGTCACCGTTATCGCCACCCTGTCCCTGACCGGCAAGCACATACGAAGCATATATTTTGGCAAGGACTTTTTTATAATTCTGTGCATCTGAATACACCTCACCGGAGGTGGTTTCGGTTACGGGCATTTGATTCAAATCGTCAGTACAACTGTTCAGTAATAGCCCGATTCCCATTGCAATGCCGAATAGTATATTAAACTTTTTCATGATTTTTGATTTAGAAATTGAGACCGATAGTAACGGAATATGTTCTTGGACGAGGATATACAGCGGTATCCACACCGTTTGAACTTTCCGGATCCACTCCCGTGTATTTGGTTATGGTAAATACATTCTGTACCATTGCTGATATATGAAGATTCAGGCTTTTGTAAATCTGCCCGAAATCATAAGCCAACTGAAGGTTATCCATTTTAAGAAACGATGCGTTCTCAAGATAGTAATCACTTTGGAACTGACGACGGGTGAAACGAGTGTCAAGGAAACTACGGTTTAGATTGTTAAGCTGATAGTCATTATAACTCATTGTCTCCCAGGCACCGGTGTTCATTGCCATGCCATTGAAGATATACCCACCGATATTGGCACGAAGCGAAGTCGATAAAGACCATTTCTTATATCGGAGTTGAGTTGAAAAGCCGAGAATCCAGTCGGGAGCGGGAGAATGACTATGATAACGGTCGTTGTTCGTAATCTCTCCGTCACCGTCAAGGTCTGCATACAATCCTTCTATAGGCTTGCCGGTCTCCTCGTCATAGAGTTGCTTATACAGATAGAAGGAATAAGGAGCATAATCAGTTGAGAATACCTGCATCTGATAAGCATCGATCCATGGACCCACTTCCGTGTCAGGGCTTGGAGCACCGGGGGTCAGTGTCAGATTTTTGATACGCACGCGCTGCCATGCAGCATTTGCAGTAACATTCCATGACCAATTCTTGTTATCGATAAGATGTGCTGTGAGTGCAAGTTCAACACCCTTTGAGTCAACATTACCAACATTCTCAAGCATCAGTTTGTCAAAGTTTGTACCTGCGGGTACGGGGACAGTGGCAAGCAGATTTTCCGTCTTACGTGTATAGAAGTCCGCTGAGAATGTAAATCTGTTTTCAAAGAAAGCAAGGTCAACGCCATAGTTCCACGATTTGGTGGTCTCCCACTTCAAGTCGGGGTTATATGCCTCCGGTCTGTATGTATAAACGGGATTCCCGCCAAACAGATATTGGGCTCCGTCAAGACCGGGAGTATACACCGGGATATATCCATAATTGCTAATGCCGTCCTGCTGTCCGGTCACACCGTATGATACACGGAGTTTCATATCGTTTACCCAACTGCGCAGCGGCTTAAAGAATTTTTCCTGAGATACGCGCCATGCCAGAGCAACTGACGGAAATGTACCCCAACGGTTGTCTTGTGAAAAACGGGAAGAACCGTCACGGCGTACAGTCGCTGTCAGCAGATAACGATCCATAAGCGTGTAATTCAGACGCCCGTAATATGAAATAAGAGAATGGCGCTGGTCGGTGGCTGCAGATGTCGATTGCTGTACTCCATCAGCGTTAAGGATGGCATAAAACGGAGTCGTATATTTCCAATGCTGGTAATCGTAGCCAAACGTCGCGTCAATATTGGAATGAATGGCTTCAAAATCATGGTTATAATTAGCATAGACAGTCATCAAACGGTTGTAATTCTTTTGAGGCCCGTATTTATAATCGCGTCCTCCGGTGGTATAATAAGAAATAGCTTCTTTCGGTACATATATCTTACCCTCACCTTTTGACCAGTCATAGCCTCCTGTGGCATGGATTCGCAACCCTTTTACCCAACGGATGTTCCAGTCTACATCAATGTTGCCGATTACGCGATATACATCGGAAGTGGATTTATATTGTTTCAGACGACCTAAAGCATTGGCAAGGGCACCAGTGACAGGTATGCCGTTGGCATCAATGGCTTCATTGTATCCCCCGAAGGCATCATTCCCGGAATAGACCGGAATTGTAGGATTGAGCGTAACCCCGCCCCAAATCGCATCCGTATCTGCAAAACGGTTCTTTGAATACGTTCCTTTCAGACTGAGTTGGAAGCGAAGTTCGTCACGGAAGAAAGAGGGAGTAAGATTAAGGTTACCCGTAAAACGCTTGACATTATCTGTTTTAAGGATGCCGTCCTGATAGTAGGCTCCGGCGGAGACACGGAAGGGCAACCATGACATTGCGCGACCCGAAACACTCAGGTTATTGTCCGTACCCAAAGCTGTCTGGTAGATTAAGTCATTCCAATTGGTCCGGCTGTTACCAAGAAGCGACTTCTGACGGTCTGTGCCAAGTTCATTGACTATTCCGATAAACTCATCGGTTGAAAGCATATCCGAAGTTTTTGTTTTCGTTGACAATGAGTTGGTGGTCTGAAAAGAGACTTTTATGCCATCACCTTTTCCTTTTTTAGTAGTAATGATAATGACACCGTTTGAAGCACGAGAACCATAGATGGCCGTAGAGGAAGCATCTTTAAGGATTGTCATGCTCTCAATGTCGTTCGGATTGATCATGCTAAGAAAGTTTCCGCTACCGCTGACAGAGCCACCGACTTCCATCGGAACACCGTCAAGTACAATAAGGGGGTCATTTGAAGCATTGAGCGAGGCACCGCCACGAACACGTATAGTCGAACCTGCTGTTGGAGAACCACCGCTATTGACAATCTGCACACCGGCGATTTTTCCGTTGACAAGTTCTTCCGGTGAAGAAATCACCCCCTTGTTGAAGTCTTTCTCGCTAACGGTGGATACGGAGCCGGTAAGGTCATCTTTCTTCCTTACACCATATCCGATTACAACTACTTCATCAAGTTCTTTGCTGTTTACTTTCAGGGTTACATTTATTACATCCGACGTTATGTCAAGCGTCAGACTATTGTAACCTACATAAGAGAATGTAAGTTGTTTCGCCGCTGCAGGAACTTTCACCGTATAGTGGCCGTCTATGTCTGTGACGGCACCTGTCGGTTCACCTACAACTTTTACCGTTGCACCGATAAGAGCCTCTCCGGTCTCGTCAATGACAGTACCCGTTACTGTCCGCTGAGTTTGAGCATAAGTCGAAGCGGGTATAAGGAGAATTGAGATGATGAATCCCAATAGCCAGCTCCTTAATTCGGCATAGCCAATTACTTTGTTGTCCATTGTTTATAGTTGTTAATAATAAAAATAGTCAAATTATCCGACGACATTTTCCTTCAACTAAAAACAATCTTTATTACCTTGTCTGAATCATACCTACCTAACGATTGCAAATTTAGAATCTCAAAAATAGATATGGCTTCTAAAATCGGACAAATCCGGTAACAAAATGGACAATATAGCTTCGCAGCGCCTGTTTGAGGCGGTTTTTGTCTTATTTGTGACTTACACTCTCGTCTTCACTTTGATATTGACTCGGCTTCATTCCATACTGATTCTGGAAACATTTGGCAAAATATGACGGGGTCTTGAATCCGACCATGTAGCTGATCTCGGCTACGGTGAAACGATGCTGGCTCAACAGGACCGCAGCTTTCTGGAGTCTCACTCGCCGGATATAATCCAGCGGACCTATACCCATATATTTTTTTATCAAACGGTATAGTTGCTTATTGGGGATGCCACTCTTTTCACACAATAAGTTTACATTTAAGTCGGGGTCAGCAATGTTGTCTTCAATGACCTTTACAATCTTTGCCAATGTCTTCTCATTAACAGATTCGGCTTCGATTGGTTTGGATTCGGCTTCCGCAATTGTCTGCATTCTTACCTTTTCCCTTATTTCACTCCTCCCCTTGAGAAGATGGCTGATACGGCCAAGCAAGGTTACCGGTTCAAAAGGCTTTGGCATAAATACATCAATGCCGAGCTTGATACTTTCATTTTCGGTCACGTTATCTGATTTTGCTGTCAGCATAATGACGGGAAGAGATGAAAGGCGTGGATGTTGCTTAATGCGTCTGACCATTTCCAGCCCATCCATTATCGGCATCATTTCATCAGCAATTATCAGATCCGGAATGATAGATGCTGCAATCGAAAGCCCGGCACGCCCGTTCTCAGCCGTGAAACAAGTATAGTTATCCTTTAGAATTTCCGAAATAAAACCGGAGATTTGCGAGTTGTCTTCAACTATAAGGATCTTGGCCTTCCCGGTATCTCCACTTCCGGTGTTATTGCTTGATGCCGGCTGTACTTTTTCTGATATCGGAAGTGTCACGACAAATGTCGTACCTTGTCCCTCCTTGCTGGACAGGGTTATATTCCCTTTCATCAATTCGAGATAATTCTTTATAAGATACAGCCCGAGTCCGGTACCCTCATGAAGCTTGGAAGTGGACGGAGCCCTGAACATTCGTTGAAACACAAGCGGCTGGTCTATATCTGCAATGCCTACGCCATCGTCCGAAACAGTTATCTCTACTTGGTTGTCGCTGGTACTGATTCCACAAGATATTGTCGAACCGTCGTCAGAGTATTTGCAGGCATTTGACAATAGATTCGTTATTACGGACTCAAATTTTACGGCATCCGCTTCAATGAACAATTGCGGGCATGAAGAATGAAAAATGAATTTTTTCTGAATGTTGTTTTCCTTGAATACCTCAAACACATCTTTGCAAAATTCAACTACATCAAATGTGGATAATATCAGAAGATTTTCATTACTGTCTTCTAAATGTTGCAGCTCCAACGTGCGGTGTATCATATTGTTAAGGCGTACGGCATTATCATAGATGGTTTCAAGGCTCCTTTTACTTTCAGGGTCTTTCGCTTTTTCCTTCATAACGCTTACCGGTCCCAATATCATTGAAAGGGGAGTTTTAAGGTCATGGGATATTGCTGAAAGAAAAGAGAGTTTCCTTTCTACATTTTCCAGTGCTGCCTGTCTCTCCTGTTCCTGAAAAGCCCTTAAGCTCCGTTTTCTTATATACCATATAATGCCAAGAATAATGCCTAAGCCTATGAGGATATATAAGCAGATAGCCCACCATGATAATACCAAGGGCGGTCTGACTTTCAGTGGTATAGATATTGGTTCGATCGGAGAGCCTACGGTTTTCACCAAAACCATATAGTCGCCCATTTTCAGTTCGGCGAGTGTTATGGTATTGACTCCTTCCGGCATTACAATCCATCTGTCTAATGTATCAGTTGGAGATTCTGATAGCTTATACATGAATCGTTGTGGCGATTCGGGAGAATACTCCAACGTACTTACCAACATTGTTATGTTCCCGCCGTATGGTATTGATATATCCTTTGTACCTCCTTTTAAATCAGAAAGGTTGAGATAGCCTTTGCCTTTGTCATGAAGTGCAAGTTTTATAGCCTTGTAGTCGGATATATTACCGATATTGGAGTAATCCACCTCGAGAATTTCATCCGTCCCTCCAAGTAAAACTTTTCCGGTAGCTGCATCTTCATAGACTGCGGTGTATGATTTTTGAGGAATGGGCAATAGCCTTGCTGTCAGATTATCTCCATCAATGCTCCAGACATTGCTTTGGGTCGATATCCAAATTCCGTTGCCAACTTTGCCTATAGCCAGAATAGTCTCATCACTGTTTGTATATGGGAATTTCACTATTTGGCTATTTCCATTTTTGTCAAAAACAACAGTTCCGCCTTTGAAAGCGCACCAGATACGCCCTTTATCATCACGGCATATATGTGTCGGATAACCGCCTGTCAGTTGATAGATATCATATTTCTTAAATTGCCCCTTTGATGGAAAAAATTGAGTCAATACATTGTCACGGAACAGCAATATCCATATATTGCCATTGGAGTCGATAATCATGTCGTTGACAAGGTCGTTGGCCAAACTTAAATTATCGCCGTTCGATAACTTGCTATCGGTATTAAGAGAATAATCCGACACTACGGTTCCGCCGTTTATGTTGAATTTTGACTTATGAACACGGTGTAATCCACCAAGGAAACTACCCACCCAATAATTGTCTTTGTCTTCTTCAAATGAATACACCCAATTGGAATTGTGCTCACCATTTTTATCAATGATGTGGAATACATCAAATCCATTCGACGATGGATTAAATCGGTTCAAACCGCCGTCTGTCGATAGCCATATACGCCGGTTGCTGTCTTCGTCTATGGACCTTATCCTATTATGAGATAACGACTTCGGCAAATTAGAATGGCGATACCAGTTGGGGATTCCGCCATCAGACAACCTGATGACACCATTTGTCCCTCCCAACCAAAGCTCATTCCTACTGTCTCGGTAAATAGAATGAATTTCATTGCCTTCGCCCGTATGTGCAAGTGTGCTTAGTTTGATTGTTCTGATGGTATTCGAATTGGATGCGATGGAGACTCCCCGTTCATGACCTGCCCAAATATTATGGTCTCTATCAGCAAAAACACACCATATCTCATTGTTTGACAGACTCAACTCATTCCTTGAATCGTGGCGGTAGTGACGTATTGCATCTTGGTACCAATCAAATACTCCATTGTCTGTCCCTATGATAATGTGACCGTTATTGCTTTTGGCGAGGCTTTTAATGTTGTTGTTTTCTAATGCTGCGATTCTCGTCCAGGAGTTGTTCACCGGGGTGTATTCAAACAGTGAACCTTCGCTGCCAATATAGATTTTCTCATTGTCCGGAGATTCCAACAGGCAATTTACAAAAAGATTCTTCAAGTCAGGATTGTTTATGTCTGTTTTGACTTTAACGAATTCGCCGGTATTGGAATTCCATCTAGCCAGCCCGTTATAAGTGCCGGCATATAATATACCTCTGCTATCTCTTAATATGGAATAGACCGACTTATGCGGCAGCCCTGCTGAATAATCGGATATTTTTCCATTATTCAGATTCAGCAGAAAGATACCATAAAGACTCCCCACCCATAGCTGATCATCGAACAGCAACATACATCTGATATCTTTCGGCAAAGGTACATTGGTAGAATTCACCATGCCGTTTTCGTAATCATATATCAAGAGACCGTTATTTCCTCCCAAATACAACTGGCCTTTACGTTCAATAATGGAATAGATTTGTGTACCGAATAATTCATTCTGTTCCACCGGATGAACCGTCACTCCGTCATAGAAATATAATCCGCTGTTGGTACCTGTCCACATGATGCCGCGACTGTCCCTGTACATACAGAAAACCGTTATTTTCTTTTCGTCAACCGTTACGTTTTTCCATGTCAAGTCTGATTCCGGCAATTGAGGGACTGCCCGAACTTCCGTGCCAATACTACTCATTACAATCATAATGAGGAATATCATCCATGTGGTAATTTGTTTCATTTGTTTCATGTTATTGAGATTCGGCGGTTAATGTGCAAAGTTAGCGATTTTTAGTGATTGTCGGTTACAGCTATCAGACCATATTATGTATCATTTTGGAAAAAGGATGCAACGATTAAGACACCAATATATAAAAAGAACCAGAATGCTTAACTTGCGAAACTTAAATTAAGGATATATTAGGCATCATAATTTATACTGTTTTGCAGTCTGATAGCGATGATTATACGACAAATGGTTCTATCTCCTTTCCGGGCAGATGCTTGACGGAGCATCTTTAGCGTGTTATAGCCAAAGATA
>CAJJYX010000055.1 GCA_905197435.1 uncultured Bacteroides sp. | reverse complement strand
ATAAAGAGGAATATAAACCTGTAATAATCCAGACTGCAAAATCCCTTTCCACCCGTTTCCGGCCGGCAGCAGGAGTACTTCAATCTTGGGATGCAGATAAAGGTTGGCAGGCGCAACGTGGTTGGAAATGTCCGGTTATCATAGATAATATGATGAATCTGGAACTGTTATTCGAAGCTTCCAAACTTTCAGGAGATTCTACTTACTATAACATTGCCGTGAAACATGCTGATACGACCATGAAGAATCACTTCCGTGACGATAATAGTTGTTATCATGTAGTGGACTATGATCCTGTAACCGGTGAGGTGCGTAAGAAACAAACTGCACAAGGCTATGCTGATGAGTCAGCTTGGGCGCGCGGACAAGCTTGGGCGTTGTACGGCTATACCATGTGCTATCGCTATACACACGATGTCAGATATCTGGAGCAGGCCGAAAAGATTTTCAACTTCATCTTCGGCAACAAGAACCTTCCGGAGGACTTGGTTCCTTACTGGGATTTCGACGCCCCCAACATACCGAACGAGCCTCGTGACGCTTCGGCTGCTGCCTGTACGGCTTCCGCCCTTTACGAGCTGAGCACTTATCTGCCGGACAAGGGATATAAGGAAACGGCCGACCGGATCATGGAAAGCCTCGCTTCTCCTGCCTATCGTGCCAAGGTGGGTACCAACGGAAACTTTATCCTGATGCATTGTGTGGGCAGCATTCCCCACGGTGCGGAAATTGACGTGCCTTTGAACTATGCCGATTATTACTTCCTGGAAGGACTGATGCGTAAAAGAGACTTGGAAAAATGAAAACGCGATTAAATATTTTGTTAGGTGGTTTAGGTTTGTTCTCCTTGCAGGGCTGCAAAGCCCCGCAGGCGGAACAATCCGTCCGGCCCAATGTCATTTATGTTTTTCCCGACCAATACCGTAACCAGGCGATGGAGTTCTGGGGACAGGAAGGTTTCCGCGAAAAGGTGAACTTCCGGAATGACCCAGTGCACACCCCACGCTTGAATGACTTTGCCCGGGAGTCGGTGGTGCTGACCTCTGCCATGAGCAACTGCCCGTTGAGCAGCCCCCACCGTGGCTCTTTGCTGACGGGCATGTATCCCAACAAGAGCGGCATTCCGTTGAACTGCAATGCGAGCCGCCCCATCAGTTCACTGCGTGAGGATGCCGTGTGCGTGAGCGATGTGTTCTGCAATGCCGGATACGACTGCGCCTACTTTGGCAAGCTGCATGCCGATTTTCCTACCCCCAACGACCCCGAACATCCCGGACAGTATGTGGAAGAGCGCGTGCCTGCATGGGATGCCTATACACCGAAAGAACGCCGTCATGGATTCAACTACTGGTATTCTTACGGAACTTTCGATGAGCACAAGAACCCGCATTATTGGGATACGGAAGGCCGTCGCCACGACCCGCACGAGTGGTCGCCGTTGCATGAATCGGGCAAAGTGGTGTCATATTTGAAGAACGAGGGGAACGTACGCGACCCGAAGAAGCCTTTCTTCATCATGGTAGGCATGAATCCTCCTCATAGCCCGTACCGCTCTTTGGACGACTGCATGGAACAGGACTTCAATCTTTATAAGGACCAGCCCCTGGATAGCCTGCTCGTACGCCCGAATGCCGACCCCACGATGGCCAAGGCGGAAAGCGCACGCTACTACTTTGCTTCCGTGACGGGTGTCGACCGTGCTTTCGGCCGGATACTCGATGCCTTGAAGGAACTCGGGCTGGACAAGAATACCGTTGTTGTGTTTGCTTCCGACCACGGAGAAACCATGTGCAGCCAGCACACGGAAGACCCGAAGAACTCCCCGTACTCCGAGTCCATGAACGTTCCTTTCCTGGTGCGTTTCCCCGATAAAATCAGACCCCGCGTGGACGACTTGATGCTTTCCTCACCGGACATCATGCCTACCTTACTGGGCCTTGCCGGCCTTGCCGATTCTATCCCGGCAGAGGTGCAAGGACGCAACTATGCACCGCTTTTCTTCGATGAAAAGGCGGATATTGTACGCCCCACTGGTGCGCTCTACATCCAAAACCTGGATGGTGAAAAGGATGCGGACGGTATGGTTCGTTCCTACTTCCCTTCATCGCGCGGTTTTAAGTCGGCGCGGTATACATTGGCGCTCTACATCGACCGCGAAAGCCATAAGCTGGTGAGGAGCCTGCTGTTTGACGATGAAAAAGACCCGTATCAGATGAATAACCTTCCTTTGGAAGAAAATCGGGAAATCGTGAAAGAGCTTTGCACAGAGATGGGCAAAGCATTGAGGGAGATTGATGACCCCTGGTATAAGGAAGGCATACTGAAGGATATGATACCTTATTGAGGACGTGTGCTGAAAATACTTTCCAGTATATTGCGGAGAGTGTCTCCCAATGGGCCTGTCGTCTTGACAGGGTTCACATTCTGACGTATTTGTTCGAGATTACGCCTCCTTCTGTCCGGAACTGTTTGTGGGTGAACGGGATTTCCGACGGAGTCGGAAGCTTCCGGCAGATAATGCGTAAGATACGGATTATCTGTTGCAGCTTCTTTTTGTGGGCGGCAAGATGACAAGCTGTAGCAGAATGCCAATGCGAGTATATATATTATCTTTTTCATATCATGCCATGATATTAAGAACCATAAAGATAGGAATTATCTGCTTGAAAAACAATCAAATCAGACATTATATTATAGAATCCCCTCTTATTCATCCGGTTGTGCGGTGAACTACTTCGGATGCCGGTTTGTTTAATCTTTCTCACATCCATGTTAAAATTTGAACGAGAAAGATGAAACGCAGATTATTGTTTGGGTTATTATTCCTCCCGCTGATGCTTTGGGCACAAGACCGTCCGAAAGTGGCTGTCGTGCTCAGTGGGGGCGGTGCTAAGGGGACAGCGCATATCGGTGCTCTGAAAGTGATTGAAGAAGCGGGTATTCCCATAGATTATGTGGTGGGTACCAGTATGGGAGCCATTGTGGGCGGACTGTATTCCATCGGCTATACTCCGCAGCAGTTGGACAGCATGGTGAATGCCCAGAATTGGAAGTTCCTGCTTTCGGATGCGCCCAATCCCAAGGATGTGTTGCTGGATGACCGGCTGAAGTCGGAGCGCTATGTGCTTTCTATTCCGTTCTCCTTGAAATCTGCCAATATCTCGGATGCGGGCATCATAAAGGGGAGGAATCTGGCGCGCCTGTTCTCCACCTTGACGGACGGTTACCAGGATTCCGTGAATTTCAACCGTCTTCCGATTCCGTTCGCCTGCGTGTCGGAGAATTTGGTGGATGGCAGCGAGGTGGTATTCCATGAGGGAATACTGGCCACAGCCATGCGTTCCAGCATGTCCATTCCCGGTGTGTTTGTTCCGGTGGACTTGAATGGCATGGTACTGGTGGACGGTGGAATGGTAAACAACTATCCGGTAGACGTGGCACTCGGCATGGGAGCCGACTATATTATCGGGGTGGATGTGCAGAGCCCGCTGCTCAAAGCTTCCGGGCTGAAATCGTTGAAAGACATCTTCGGGCAAATCATCAACCTGCAGGGGGAGAGGAAGTATCGCGAAAACCTGCGTAAAACCGACGTACTGATAAAGGTGGATGTATCCGGCTATTCGGCTGCAAGCTTCACCAAGGAGGCCATTGACACCTTGATAGTGCGGGGGGAACGTGCTGCCATCGATAGTTGGGACGGGCTGCTTGCTTTGAAAAAGAAGCTGGGACTTGCCGACGATTATCAGCCCCGCTGTCCGGGACCTTTCCGCCTGCCCGGCGTGGATGCGGATAAGGAGATTCCCGTTGATTCCCAGATAGCCGCCCCTGCCGTACGGGAAAACAAGCTGAATATCGGCTTCCGTTTCGATACGGAAGAGCTGGCTGCGTTGCTGGCAAATACGGATTTCTATTTCGGCAGGAGGCGGGAGTCGTTGGTCAGCCTCACTGCCCGTCTGGGCAAACGTACGCTGGCACGGCTCGGGTATAGTTACCAGTGGCGCGGCGGATGGCAGGCCGGGCTTGCCTATCAGTTCGACTATAAGGATATGAATATTTACAATGAAGGCAAACGGGCGCTGGATTTGACTTTTACGCACCAGCAGGTCCGTGTGGGGGCGGCGAAGGACTGGAACAATATCCAAGTCAGTCTGGGCATTGACTTTGACTACTACCACTTCCATGATTTGCTGTCGCTTGACCCGTTGGCGTCGGCATTGTTCGAGAAATCATCCTTGCTCAGCTACTTTGCCGGACTTGTGTTCAACAACTTGAATGAAAGGAGCGCCCCTACAAAAGGCATGTCGTGGGCGGTATCCTACCATCTCTATACGGATAATTTCATCCAATACAAGGACAACAATCCGATTTCTGCCTTCGATGCCCATTGGCAAGGATGTTTTTCTCCCTCAAGCAGGCTCACTGTAACCCCTTCGCTTTATGGGCGCGTATTGTCCGGAAGCGATAGCTATCCTGTTGCCGTCATCAATATGGTGGGAGGAACTATACCGGGGCGCTATATGCCGCAACAGATACCGTTTACGGGCATCAACCGTGCGGAGCTGTCACAGGCTGCACTGCTGGTTGCAGGGCTGGACCTCAGGCAGCATATCTTGAAAAACCAGTATATATCGGTGATGGGCAGTTATGGGCGGAACTCCGGGAAGCTTCATCGGATTCTTGATTCTTCCGAATCGGCCGATATGGCAGGAGTAGGCATCGGCTATATGTACAAGAGCTTTCTGGGACCGGTGGAGATACAACTGAATTGGTCCAACCAGACGAAGAAGGTGGGTTGGTATGCCGGGTTCGGGTTTGTGTTCTGATGAGAGTGTCGAAAGTATGCGGGTACTTTCATTATGAGGTTTTAAGCGAAGCATCTACTCTCTTTGCGAATGGAGAATAGATGCTTCACTATGTTCTGTATGGCATCAGCTTTCTTTTATTTATTCAGCTTCCATTCGCTTCCGTCCTTACCGTCTTTAATCTCGAAACCGAGTGCGGTGAGCTCATTGCGGATTTTGTCGGATGTAGCCCAGTCTTTGTTGGCTTTTGCCTTTGCACGTTCTTCCAGCAACATATCCACTACCTTGCCGAAGGCGGCTTCACGCTCCTCGTTGGAGGTGTTGTCTTCTTTCAGTCCCAGGATGTCGAAGCAGAAGATATGGAAGGTTTCCTTCAGGTGTTCCAGGTCTTCGGCTGTGATGGAATCGTTTCCTGCCAGAATGTTGTTTACCATCTTGGCACCGTCGAAGAGGTGGGCGATGACAATCGGTGAGTTTAAGTCATCATTCATGGCTTCGTAGCACTTGGCGCGCAGGGACTTCACATCTACTGTGGAAGTGGCAGCGGGCGTAATCTTGTTCAGTCCGTGAACGGCGTCCATCAGCCTTGACAGTCCCTTTTCTGCGGCTTGCAGGGCTTCGTTGCTGAAGTCCACCGTGCTCCGGTAGTGTGCCTGCAGGGTGAAGAAACGGATGGTCATCGGGCTGTATGCTTGTTCCAGCAGGGGATGCGTACCCTTGAAGAGTTCTTCCAGGGTGATGAAATTACCGTAGGACTTACCCATTTTCTGCCCGTTAATGGTCAGCATATTGTTGTGCATCCAGTAATGTACCATGTCGTCGCCTTGCGAAGCTACGGATTGTGCGATTTCGCATTCGTGGTGCGGGAATACGAGGTCCATGCCGCCACCGTGGATGTCGAAGTGCTCACCCAGGTATTTTCTTCCCATGGCCGTGCATTCGGCATGCCAGCCGGGGAAGCCGTCGCTCCAGGGGCTGGGCCAGCGCATGATGTGTTCCGGCTGGGCGCATTTCCAAAGGGCGAAGTCGGCGGGGTTGTGCTTCTCGCTCTGTCCGTCCAGTTCGCGGGTGGTGTTGAGCACGTCGTCAAGGTTGCGCCCGGATAGTTTGCCGTAATGATGGTCTTTGTTATATTTTACTACGTCGAAGTAAACGGAGCCTTCGCTTTCGTAGGCGTACCCGTTCTTCATTATTTGTTTCACAAGTTCTATCTGCTCGATGATATGTCCGCTGGCATGCGGCTCGATGCTGGGGGAGAGCACGTTCAGCGCTTCCATTGCCTTGTGATAGCGGTTGATGTAGTATTGTGCCACTTCCATCGGCTCCAGCTCTTCCAGACGGGCTTTCTTGGCGATTTTGTCTTCACCGTCATCGGCATCGTGTTCCAGATGGCCTACGTCGGTGATGTTGCGGACATAGCGTACCTTATAGCCGATGTGTGTCAGGTAGCGGAACAGCAGGTCGAAAGTGATGGCAGGCCGTGCGTGTCCCAAGTGCGGGTCACCGTAAACGGTGGGACCGCAGACATACATGCCAACATGTGGCGCATGAAGAGGTACGAACAGTTCTTTTCTTCTATTTAAAGTGTTGTAAATGGTCAGTTGTTGTTCCATAACAGTTGATTATTAGTTCTTTCAGGAGCACAAAGGTATAATAAATCTGTGAAAATCTACAATGATACTTTGTTTTATGAGGGTAAATGCGGCTGATTTCACCTTCCTTTATTATTTTTGCACCCATTATTATTTTTGCATCCATGGAATCTGATAAACGTGTTTTACTTGGCATGAGCGGTGGTACGGATAGTTCCGTGGCCGCAATGAGATTGCAGGAAGCCGGCTATGAGGTGACCGGTGTGACTTTCCGTTTCTATGAGGCAGGAGATGAGGCCGGTGATTTGGGAGATGCGCGGGCTCTGGCTCTGAGGCTGGGGATAGAACACATTGCCTATGATGTACGCGAGCTTTTCCGTTCGCGTATTATCCGCTATTTTGTGGAAGAGTATTTGAGCGGGCGTACTCCTGTCCCTTGTACGGTCTGCAACAATGAACTGAAGTGGGCGCTACTGGCAAAAATAGCCGATGAAAAGGGGATTTATTGGATTTCTACCGGACATTATGTGCGTAAAGTCCTGTCTGAGGGTAAGTATTACATAGCTCCTGCGGCAGATAAGGACAAGGACCAGACATTCTTTCTGTGGGGATTGAAACAGGACATTCTGCGGCGAATGTTGCTTCCGATGGGAGACATTACGAAAACCGAGGCCCGTTTGTATGCGGCGGAGCGTGGATTCGGGCGGGTGGCTACGAAAAAAGACAGTATCGGTGTGTGCTTCTGCCCTTTGGATTACCGCTCTTTTTTGAAGCGTGAGGTACCCGAATCACAGTTGCCTGGCAAAGGGAAATTCATCGATGAGAATGGCGATTTTTTAGGATGGCACGAGGGTTATCCCTTCTATACCGTGGGGCAGCGCAGGGGATTGGGCATTCATTTGAACAAGGCTGTATTTGTAAAGGAGATTTCGGCAGAGAAAAACGAGGTGGTACTTGCTCCTCTGTCTTCTTTATATAAACAGGAAATGTGGCTGAAGGAATGGAACCTGGTGGAAGAGAGCCGTGTGCTGGATGCCGAAGAAGTGATTGTGAAGATACGCTACCGCAAGCAAGCAAACCGGTGCAGGGTGGCTCTTACTGCCGATGGACTGTTGCATGTCCGGCTGATAGAACCGCTGGAGTCCATTGCACCGGGGCAGGCGGCGGCTTTTTATGATAAGGACGGATACCTGCTGGGAGGGGGAATCATTCTTTAATAAAAGGAATCCCTAGGAAGTTAGGCTTGTCTCTTCCTAGGGATGAACGCTCTGTAGTAGATTTTTTATCTGCTATGTGCTTATCTAATGCAGGTTGGCTTTTCGTTACTTGTAATTAAATCCGGTAATCTTCAACTCTGGTTTTTCACCGTATGTGTCGGCATCGTAGAACCGTATGTTTACTTCTTTTTCTTCGCCCGGAAGCAGTGAGAAATAGTTGTCCGAATAGAATACAGGTAATATCATTTCACCCGATTGCTTGCCTGTTACTTTCAGACGAAGCATTAAGGCCGGAATGGGAGTGTTATTCTTTAAAGTTGCGGTGAGAATCCACTCTTTTCCGGTTCGTGTTGTAGTGATTTTCTTGTCAATTGTTTCTACAACGGGCAATTGGAGCAAAGACTGATAGTTACCTTCTTCTTTACCTCTCCAATAGAAATTCTCGGATAACAATTTGTTTTTGTTATCAGTAAGCGTGAGTTTGATGAAGTAGGTGTCGGACAAGCTTTCCGGCTGTTCAAGTGGGAAGCAAGCTATGGTCTGGTCTTCACGGATGTCTAACTCTATTCCTTTCTCCCACTGCAAGCTTCCGTCTTGGTTGAAAACTTTGGCGGTCGCTGTCAGTTCGTTTTGTTGACCAGCATGATAGTTGACCACTTCAATGTCATCACGTAGTGGATTCCATTGGATATGGAGTGGTTCAGACGCCTTTTTACAACCAAAGTAAGCCGCATTCGGGTCGAAGTAGTAGTCGTAGGTCTGCCATACCATAGAAGGCCATGCCGGATGACTCATCCATAGCAACATGCCACGTCGGTGTTCGCTTCTTCCCTCGAAGATTGCACGATAGCCTTCATAGTTTATCCATTGTGCCCATTCAGCAAATTGTTTGGCATCTTGGGGTTTCCCAAAAGCCTTTTCTATTCGATCGTTAAAAGATGCGGCTGCTTGTGCGGATGCTCCTTTGTTTCCTCCCAGTGTATAGTCGTGTAGGCCATAAATGGAGTTGGGCGTTTCTAAAGTATTTACGGGATTGATATTATCGGTTCCAAAAGTTCGCAACATGCTTTCATAGTTCATGACGTTTGGCATGCCCCGTTCGCTGTGGAACTTATCGTGCCCGTATGATTGGAAATAGTCTTTGGGAGACAATGCCCTGTATGGTCCTCCACCACTTACAACTCCCATAGCCGAATTGGAGATGTAATACAGACCGGGATGTTCTTGAGCCACTATCTGACGTAGAGAATGGTCTAATTCGGCCGGTGGATTTCCTTCATTGCGTCCTACATAGATGGCAATGGAAGGGTGGTTACGGATACGTTTCAAGTAGTCTTTAGCATTGTTGCAGAACATGTCTGGATAATAAGGATTGGGACCATCTACCGGATTGGCAAGCCAAAAGTCCTGCCAAATCATGATGCCATGCCGGTCGCATGCTTCGTAGAACTCTTTGTCACCAATCTGCCCTACCCAGTTCCTGATCATCGTGAAATTCATGTCGGCATGGTAGGCTACAGCAATGTCATATTCTCGTCCACGGTAGTTGAGATTAGATTCTCCGAATCCCCAGTTTCCTCCGAAACCAATAAAACGACGTCCGTTGATAAACAGGCTCAATCTGCGTGGTTCGCTTTGTCCGAATGAACCGACAGTCATTCCACCACTCGGCTGATAGATGTCTTCACTGTAGGTCATTTGGCGTATTCCCGACTTGAACGATGTCTTGTCTGTTGCTATGCCATTGGATTCAAAGCAGAGGTCGACGTCATAGAGGTAGGGTTCTCCATATCCTTTGGGCCACCATAACCGGGGATTCTTCAGACGTAGTTCCGGTATTTGGGTGGGGTCAAGTTTTATCAGACGTTCTTCTGCAGGTGCAAGGGTGACAGAATCTGTTTGGAAGGCGATTTCGCCATAATGTCCCTTCAGCATTCCTGTGACTGCATCGTTCGAGTGATTTTTCAGTGTTAGCTCTACGAATACATCGGCTGAAGTCGTGTCTGGCAATGGAAGCTCGGTTCGTACGAAGGGATCTTCTATCGTAACCGCTCCCGTGTAAGTGAGATATACGTCATTCCAGATGCCGATGTTGCGCCCGCGTATAGTGGGAATCCAGTCCCATCCTATGCTGGCATGAAAGGTAGGATTGTCTGCTCCGGGGAATCCACCGTTTTGGTCGGTACTATAGGCTGTCTGTTCCTTGATGGCACCGGCGTGTGCATTCTTCAGAATTTGTACAGCCAGGACGTTTTTCCCTTCTACAATCTGTTGGGAAACATCAAATTTGCCCCGCATGAATGCACCGTCTATATTTCCTATCTTTTGTCCGTTTAGGAAGATATTTGCTTTCCAGTTGATGCCATCGAAGTTCAAGAATACATGGTCGACAGGATGAGTAACGGTGAATTCGTCCCGGTACCAAAAGTCAGAAAGGAAAAATGATTCTGAAATTTGCAGTTGATTGTCAGCGAAGTTAGGATTGGGCAAGGCTCCGATGTTGAGGTAACTCGTCAGAACACTGCCGGGCACCGTGGCAGGAATCCAGTTCTCGTCCTGATAGCCGGGAGCGGAAATTATTTCTCCGGCATCTTTTACTAACGAAGCGCGTTGCAGTTTCCAATTGCCTCCACTCAATGACAGGCTGTTTCCGTTTTCCTCGGGTGACTGCCGTGGACGAGCTACTATGCCTCCTTTGCCGAAGATTTCCATTTCACTCAGTTCGTAGGGTTGCCCAGATTCCGATTCGGTGAGTAATAGGCGTACATAACGGCTTTTAGTTGCTTTTTTCAGTTCAATGACATCCTTCTTCTCATGACCTCCGGGTAAATCGACAATGGAAACCCATTGTTTGGCATCGTTGGAAGCTTGTATGGCTCCTTTGACAGCTTTATTTATCCAGTAAAGACTAATCTTGTCATACTCGGCAGGAGCTCCTAAGTCTACATATACCCATTCTTCGTTGGCGGAAGCACTTTTCCATACACTGTTGAAAGAGGAGGAGGGAAGTACGTTCAGTAGACTGTCGTTACGGTAGAAATCCAATGTATGGAATGCCCAGTCTTTGGCAGCCTCCATCTTGAAAGCAAACTTATAGGCCTTGTATTGTTGAGGAGATGCTAAAGTTACTTCATAAGTCATTGGGCGACCTGTGCGCCTGCTGTTGAATGACATGCTGGGCGGCTCTGCCGTAGCGGGCTTGTAGTCATACTTGAATATTACGGGAGAGATGCCCGGATCGATTTTCGCGAGACTACGTGTTCCTCTTCTTGGCATTGGTGCAGGCTCTGTGCCTAAATATCCATTGCCTTTCTTGGAATCCAGTAGTTCCCATACAGTGCCGTCTTTTGTAGCATAGACTGCCATCTCATATCCTTTAGGTTTATTTTCATCGATGGTCACATTCCCCTGCAATACAAGCTTGTCGGTTTCAAAATCCATATTGTTAAAATCGAATTGCAGGTAGATGTCATTGCCTTCAATGATGTATTGGGAGTCGGGCTTGCCATCCAACAGCCACTCTCGTTCGTTCTTCTTCAGTTCGCCGTTTTGGGTGGATACACGGAGGGTGGCAGGCTCTTCGGTACAGATGATGCCATCGGTTATTAACTGTGCTGTCAGGTTGTAGTCATAGCTGGATGAATGCCATGCCGCTTTGAGGGCAGCCACATTCCTGTATGTCTCATGATCTTCTTCCAATAGAGGTGCGGATGTTTCATTGGGATTTCCCGGATAGATACCCACTCCCCGCGAATAGAGGTCAGGATTCATATTGCTGCCACAGCCGGCCCCAAAGAGACCGACTATGGCAAGTAGTAGAAATTTTTCTAGTTTCATGTATATGTAAGTCCTATTGAATTTTCTGAATGTCTTTCAAGAACAAATAACGCTTGTTGGATTTCATTATTTTCAGCAAATCTTCATGTTTCGGTTGTTTCATCCTATTCTCATAAGCGGCACGCATGTCGGCGGGCATTTGGGCCAGCTGTTCGGGAGTGGGAGGCGTATAGTTTCTTCTGCCACCACGAGGTGGGGCGTTGCGCCATGTCAGTACGTAGGTAGCCTGGTATTTCTCTAGAATCTTTTGCAGGTCGGCACTGATGGGACCACATTCGCTCAAAGCGAATAATTTCTGTTTCTGTGTGGCTATTTGGGAGATGAAATCCAGTGCATAGTTCACGTTCTTGTTGAATTCTTCTCCTTGACCGTACCAGTCAATAGACAGCATGTCTATATATTCATCGCCGGGATAACCTTTCAAGAACTCTTCAGCGGAATACACTTTGTCCGTGTTATAGGCATAAAGAATGTTGTGCAGTCCTTTGTTGCGTAGATAGTTGACAGTGTAACGCCATAACGTGGCATATTCTTCATCATAGCAGCGTTGGGTTCCCCACCAGAAGAAGCTGCCCGAATGTTCGTGGTAGGGGCGGAAGATGAAAGGTATCAGTGCGCCTTTTTCATCACGCCATTGTTTGAAATTCTTGACCAGTCTGTCCAGCCATGAGTTGAACATGGCATGGTTACAACCACCAGGAAGAATACTTCTTACGGCATTCAGTTGGTCGGCAGAAAGCATTTCTACTTCCCATGCGGAACCGGCACCGTTGGGCTCTTTGATTCCCGGCCATTGTGAGGTTATGGGGTTGACGCAGTGCCAGCTGATAGTGATGATACCGTTTTGCCGATGGAACCAGCGTACTCTTTCGGCTATGTTGGCAAATGAGATGGAATCCAGACTTAGCGGACCTCCCAGCTCTATTTCTCCCAGTTCGAAACCGGCGATGGCAGGATAGTCTCCCACAGCTTCTTTAGTGTCCGAACGGTCGGGTTCATACCACCAAGTGTGTCCTGTCATCAAGTCGTCTTGATGACCATACATGATGCCTTTGGACTGAATGTTGATTAGTCGGGTAAGGAGCTGTCTGGCTTCCGGAGTAGCTTCCGGGTCGGCAGGTTGTCGGGTTTGTGCCGATAGGCTGACAGAACATGCTGTCATAAAAATGGCAATACTTGTTTTGAAGTTCATATTTCTTATTGGTTAAAGTTAGTTCAAAATGGGAGTGAATTTCTGCCCGAAAGTGAATTTGCGGTTGTGCAGGTTCTGTACAGCTACATCAAGCTCTTCCGATGTCTGGAAACTGGGGACGACAACTGTAATGCTGGTTGCCGATTGCGATACAATAGTGCAGATTTCCGTACCGATTGTAATTCCGGTGCTTGAGACAAGATCGGAATCCAGATTCTCTCCTTGAATGGTGATGTGGGTTCCCGGTGCTGCGGTCAGGGGGCTGACTGCTGTTATCGTGGAGATTTTCCATGGGATGTCGTAATTCTCGGAAAACTCGAATTCGTTGTCACTGCATCCTGTTGCCAAGACAGTGAGGGCAAGCAGGAGGATATAGGTGAGATGTTTCATTGTTTGCATATGTGAAAAAATAAATTAGTTGTTATGATTCGGTTCAATGTTCCAATAGGTGATTTCGGTGTTGGGAATGGCCAGCAAGGGCAAGTAGCGTTCGCCTCCACCGGTTCCGGGCACATTTACTTTGAGACAATATTGCTGGATGTTGTCGCCTATGCCAGGTATGCGGATTTCCATGTCTGCGTTGTTATTGGTATTGACGGGGCCTGCACCTCCGGTGCGATATTGGTCTTTTACTTTGCTCAGTCGGTCAAGCAAGCGACCTGTACGAATCAAATCGTATGTGCGTACGTTTTCCATGCCCAGTTCTAGACGACGTTCATTCCAAATGGCTTCAAGCAGTGCTTGGCCTGTCACAGAATTGTCAAGATCCGGGATGTTGGGTGTAATGTCCGGATAGACAAATTCTCTGGGCGCTCCAATTGTGAATCCTTGGCAATAGGAAGATTCACGGGCACGTCTGCGCACTTCATTTACTTTTTGCCGGGCCTCGTCTTCTTTTTGCAGGTAGTAAGCGGCTTCGGCATGCATCAGCAGTATGTCAGCATATCTGATGACAAATACCGCTTTGGTCGTACCGGTCAGTAATGCGTCCTGCCCTGATGTACCGTCATAGGTAGCCACTTTGCGACTGTAGTAGTTGGTCATCATCTGTCCGGCTCTGTCGGGGAAGTTGGAAGGAATACCATATAGGATTCCGTTGTTGTAACCAATGCCGTAGACCGTGCAGCTCAGACGTGGGTCAGTTGCATCGAAGGCATCCACCAAGTCTTGAGTAGGCTGGTTGAAACCCCAGCCACCGGCAGCGCTTCTGTTTCTCTCAAAGAACCAAGAAAGCACCATGCCTGCATTCTGACGACCGTTTTTGCCGGTGTATTCAAACAGCGATTCTCTTCGGTAATCTCCATCGGTGATTTCTTCGAACAGGGTGGCATAATTGGGTACTAACTGATAGCTTCCGGAAGTAATGATGGAATTTGTGACGTTATACAAGTCTTGCCAAGTGTCTGGACATTCGGCATCTGTGCCCAGCCTGTAGAGCATGACACGTGCCAGCATACCGCGAGCAGCGCCTTTGGAGGCGCGGCCCAAATCGCTCGAACCGTATTCTTCCCTGTTGGGCAGTAATTCCTCAGCTTCTTTTAGCTCATCGATGATAAACTGCATGGTTTCCGAGTAGGAGGCACGGGGAATGGATCCGAAGTCGGAAGCCGTGACCGAAGAACGGAAGATGGGCATGCCGCCAAAATGCTGTAGCAAGTAATAGTAGTAGTAAGCGCGGAAGAAGTGTGCTTCGCCCATCATGCGCTGTTTTATGTCGGCAGGGAAGTTGGCATTGGCCACATTGTCCAAGATGAAGTTCGCGCGCGAAACACCCCAGAAGCCATGTATGTAGAAGTAGTTGTTCATGGCCAGTGAGGGCGTGAGCTGGAACATGGTGAGCTGTGTCAGGCCGTTCGGGTTGTCGGCAGGCTGACTTCCTTTTTCCGAATCGTCAGACATCATGCTACCGAAGTAGCAGTCGAAATGATTGTCCACCCAGTCACCGTCCGGACCGCTGCCACGGCTGAAGGTAAGCATGTTGTATAATCCGACAATGGCAAGCTCTACGTTGTCTTGATTCTGCATGAAAGTGATGCTTGATTCTTGCCCCTGTGGCTGTACCTTGTTCAGAAAGTCGTTACAGCCACTGTTTACTAAAGCAATGCTCAGCAATGTGGCGGCTATGATTTTATTGTTACTTAGTCTGATTCTCAATTTCATAGTTATAGTATGTTTATAAAGTTATAAGGAAATATTGAAACCCAATACAAAAGTACGTGGACGCGGATATGAAGCAAGGTCGACACCGATACTTAATGGATTACCCAAAAGGTCTCCCATTTCAGGGTCAAATCCGCTGTATTTGGTCAGTACGAAGACGTTGTCTATTGAACCGTAAATGCGCAGTTTGTTAACATTGAATTTCTTGGTGAATGTGGCAGGCAACGTATAACCTAATTGGAGGTTTTTCATGCGCAGGTAGGAACCGTTTTCCACATAGCGGTCGGAGAAACGTGCGTTCTCGTTCGGGTCGGAGGCTATCAGTCTGGGATAGACATTGGTGGTTCCTTCGCCATGCCAACGGTTCATCATTTTCTTAGACATGTTCCATTGCCCGAATTCAGAGGAGTATATATCCATCACGAGTGCATTGGCTATTTCATTGCCTACGCATGACTGCATGAACATGGAAAGGTCAAAGCCTTTGTAATTGGCAGTCAGGTTGAGACCGAATGTGGCATCCGGCATGCCGCTGCCCAGATAGGTACGGTCTTCGGGGTTCAGAGGCAGTCCGTCATTGGCTGTCTTTAGGAATTTTACATCACCGGGTGCTGCATTGGGTTGGATCAATTGGCCGTCAGTTGTCTTGTAATTGTTAATTTCATCCCAGTTCTGGAAAATGCCATCGGTCTTGTAACCATAGAAATAGGCCATTTCACGTCCCACTTCCGTGCGGGTGAAGTTCTCGGCCTTGCGGGCTACGCCACCGCCGTATATCGGGTCGGGTGAACCGAGGGAAAGTACTTTGTTCCTGACAAATGATGCATTGGCGGAAATGGAGTAAGAGAAGTCTTTGCCGATTTTGTCGTTCCAGCGTAGGGTCAGTTCCAAACCTTTGTTGCGCATGGAACCAGCATTGGTGTTGGCACGTCCCATTCCTACGTATAGGGGGATTGGGGTACGTAGAATCATGTCTCTGGTGGTGCGGACGAAGTAGTCGATTGTACCGGTCAGACGCATGTTCAGGGTGCCGAAATCAATTCCGAAATTCACTTGTTCGGCTGTTTCCCAAGCCAACTCGGAATTAGCGAATGTGCGCTGTATTTGTCCCTCTTGCAATTTGTCTCCGATGACGGCTCTGTAGCTGGAATTCATCAGAGAGATATAGCCGAATTGTGCAGCACTGGCTTCATTGCCTACCTGTCCCCAGCCCATTCTTACTTTCAATTGCTCGAAAGGTGTCTTGTCTTTCAGAAAATCTTCCTCGTGGGCGTTCCAACCTAAGGAGAACGAGGGGAAGAATCCCCACTTTTGGGAGTCTGCAAACTTGGACGTACCGTCGTAGCGACCGGTTACAGTCAGCAGATATTTGGAAGCAAATGTATAGTTGATGCGACCGAAGTAGGAGGCCATGCGCGAGAAGATGGGCATGGAGTTTGACGATGTTTTGGAAGACTGTGTCTGTGAGTTGTCGATGTACCATAAGTTAGGATTCTCTGGTACATCGCCAGCCGTGCCGCTTAGGGTGGAGTAGCGAAAATCTTGAATTTCGGCACCCAATGTCGAGTTGATACTGTGTTTTCCTGTCACACGGTTGTACATTAGATAGCCGTTCCATAACCAGGAAGTAAAGTTATTGCGTGACATAGTCAGCGAGCTGTTGGAGTTGTTTTGGTTGGAGGCTACGTACCAAACAGGCGTATAGCGTTTGCTCTCGGTAAAATTAGCACGTATGCCGTATTGGGTGCGGAATGACAAGCCTTTGACTTTGGCAATGTTATCCATTTGTAACGTAAAATTGCCTACGAACATGTTACTGATTGAGTGTCCGTATTTGTCTGAGCCCAGATAGATGGAACGTGCAGGATGGTAAGACGGGTCACTGAACAGAATCTCACCCCAGTTGTCATTGTATTCATCCCATGCCGGAATCATCGGGTCGGCACGCATCACGGATGGCCAGACGGAACCGAAGTAGTTTCCATCGCCGTTTCCTCCCTTTGAACTGCGGTGCGAATAGACCGCGTTGATGCCCAATGTCAGGTCTAAGGGCAATTTGTAGGTGTTATTGATGCGTCCTGTCAGGATGTCCATGGAATTGTATTTCAAAATGCCTTCTTGCTTGGCGTAAGTGGCGCCTATACTGAAGGTTTGGCGATCTGTACCTCCATTGATGTCCAGGTTGTAGTTTTGTGAATAGCCTGTACGTGATACTTCGTCTTCCCAGTTTGTACCTTCGTATTTATTGTCGATGACGTAGTCGTACATAGCTTCGTCGCGAGCGCTCAGTGGTGCGTTGCTGTTGACAGCAAGTTCTTTTTTCAGTGTGGCAAATTCCCAGGCGTTCAGCAAATCCATGTGTTTGGTTATTTTGGCCATACTGATATAGGCGGTAGCGTTGATGCTTGTCTTTGAATTATACTGTCCTCCTTTGGTCTTTATCAGTACCACTCCGTTGGCACCACGTGAGCCGTAGATGGCTGTGGCTGACGCGTCTTTCAATATTTCAAGACTTTCGATATCCTGTGGCGACAAGTAGTCGATGTCAGATACGGGGAATCCGTCTACCACATACAGAGGGTCAGAAGAGTTGATGGTACCGTAGCCACGTACACGAATTTTGGTGCCGGCTCCCGGTGCGCCCGAATTGCTTGTAACGTCTACTCCCGCCACACGCCCAGCGATGGCTTGTCCGATGTCAGTCGTAGAGAGCTGATTCAGTTCGCTGGTAGTTACTTTCCCTATAGAGCCGG
>CAJJYX010000054.1 GCA_905197435.1 uncultured Bacteroides sp. | reverse complement strand
ACCGGTGGGCATCTGCACCATCACATTCCGATGAAACTCCCACTCCTCAAAGAGGTGGAGCTTCATCTCCTGCTGGTAATCACGAAGACAATCGTTCATGCAATACATTATGCGGATGCCGGTCGCTACCGGCAACAAAAAAGGGAAGGCCACATGCATCATTGCATGCAGCCTATAGTAAATATTCTATTCTTTACAGATTAATTCTTATCGGTGATTTATATAATCCCCAAGGTGTGTTTCTCCACATCAAAATTGATCCCTACCTTCACCACTTGCAATCCACTGAGGAAAAAGCGTTCGGGATACGCACTTCCACATCGACATACATCCCGAACAGGGAAAAGATGATGTAGAACAGTTGCTGTAATGTCCCTCATAATTCGTGTTATCACAATACGGAACAGTAGAAAGGAATTCCCGAAGAAGACGCAAGGCACCGTCCATATCTCCCCCGGCTATCGCAAGATACATACGGGCAATAGTCATATTGCCTTTCAGCGTGTTATGGGCCAAATATCCCGCTATATCCCCCTATCGGAACTTCAACACATCCTCATTATCTCCCTCACTTTTCCTTTCCACTCCCCCAGTTCACGTTCCGCCTCCCGTGACAGCGGCGGATTGACATACCTGTAAAACTCGATACGCCTCTCATAGTGTTCTTCTATAACCGCCTTCACCTCGAAAAAAAGAAGAAGCGTCATGTTATTTTTTTTCTTCCAGGCTGGTAAAAAAGCCATTAGCCACATGGAGCTTACGCTCCAACTCCCGTCTGTGCAGATTCAACTGGCCCAGACGTTTCACTACCTCGGCAGCCAATTGCCGGGCCTGATCAACAGGATTCAAATGTTCCATCGGATTAAATCGTATTTTTTATATGAATAATCATTTATATGTCCCCGTTCAGGACAAAAACACACGTATCTCAGTTATTATATCGAACTTTGTAACATTGAAAATCAATAACCTGATTCATAAATATCAGGGCTTGCAAATTTAATAAATAAAAACGAATGAACCAATTTAAAATGTCACTGTTTCTGCCACCTATATCACCGGTAAAGGACAGTACCACCGGACGAATCATCCAGCCGCCCACCTTAACGCCCTACAAGGAAATAACCTTACAGGAAGTGTACAAACTTATCACATCCAGCGAACGCCTGAAGACACTGACCGAGACCGTGCGCCGGGCAGCGGAAAACGGGGATGAAAAAGTCTATCGTATGCTCAAGCAACAGACGCTACCCTACGTTACTCCCTGCGGCGTTTTTTCCTACCGTAAAAGCGACAGCCTGACCGGACCGTCGGGCTTGATTGTGGTGGACATAGACCACCTTGATTCCCGTCGGGAAGCGGAAAAGCTGAAAAGACAATTGTTCGACGACCTCCTCCTGCGCCCTGTACTGGCATTCACCAGCCCCAGCGGACACGGAGTAAAAGCGTTCATCCCCTACGACCTGGCACGCATACCCGACACCAAACAAAATACCTCCGAAAACATCCACTGGGCGATGAACTACGTACAAGCAATCTATGATTTCCACAGCAGCCACCCGGACAGGGAAGATAAAAAAACAAACCATTCCGGCAAAGGCGTGGACCGTTCCGGCAAGGACTTGGTACGGGCCTGTTTCCTCTCGTATGACGAGGAAGCATTGATACGCCGGGAAATTTAAAACGAATAGAAAAACATACTCAAAAGAATGCCGGACAAAATTTAAACAGGCACTCAAAAAACAACAAATATCATGAACATGAACAATCCTTTAGAAAACTTGCGGCAGCTGACCGAAGCTGTCCGCATGGCAGGCGCAGACATTGCCCCTACCTATATTGAATATGTACAACTGGCTTTCGCCATCGCAAACGATTGCGGAGAAGCGGGACGCAATGATTTCCTCTCCCTCTGCTCCCTTTCCTCCAAATACGACGAAAAAAATGCACAAGCACTGTTCTCGAACGCGCTTCATGCCGATAAAGAAGATATACATCTGGGAACCGTATTCCATCTGGCCGGACAATGCGGAGTGAAGATTTCCGGCAGCGCCGGCTTCCACAAGGCAGGGACAATGGGGACAGCAGGGACAACCCCAGATTTTCCACACACGTGCGCGCGGTATAATAAGGTGGAAAATGGCGTTTCCGATGATACCGACGAGGAGGAACAGCTCACCGAAGGCTCCGAGCCTTATTCCCCCCTGCCTACCTTTCCACAGGACTATGTGTGGCCGGAGCTGCTGGAGAAAATCATCTCCTTCGGTAAAAAGCCCGAACAGCGTGATGTGTTGCTCCTGGGAGCGTTTACCGTACTGGGGGCCTCCCTCTCCCACGTAGTGCGGTGCCAGTACGGCCGGAAGTGGCAGGCCCCCTGTATGCAGACTTTCATCGTGGCCCCGTCCGCCGCAGGAAAAAGTGCATTGACGTGGGTGCGGCTCCTCATCGAACCTATACACGACAAGATACGCAACGAGGTGAAAGAGGCGATGAAAACTTACCGCCGGGAAAAGGCGGCCTACGATTCTCTGGGTAAGGAACGGAGAAATCAGGAAGCTCCCGTATTGCCTCCCAACCGGATGTTCCTCATACCGGGAAACAACACCGGAACAGGCATCCTGCAAAATATCATGGATTCCAACGGAACGGGCCTCATCTGCGAAAGTGAGGCGGACACCGTATCCACCGCCATAGGGACCGAATACGGAAACTGGAGCGACACGCTGCGCAAGGCGTTCGACCACGACCGCCTGTCCTACAACCGGCGTACCGACCGCGAATATCAGGAGGTGAGCAGAAGCTACCTCTCCGTGTTGCTCTCGGGTACGCCCGCACAGGTAAAGCCCCTGATCCCCACGGCGGAGAACGGTCTGTTCTCCCGCCAGAACTTTTATTATATGCCACGCATCACCCAATGGGCGGACCAGTTTGGCGAGGATGAGGTGGATGTGGACGAGGAATTCCGCCTGATGGGCAACGAATGGAAAAACACGCTGGACGAGCTGACGCTTCGGGGATTGTTTACCCTGAAGCTGACCCATGCCCAGCATAAACAGTTCAACTTCCTGTTCGACAAACTGTTCCATCGTTCCGGCAAGATCAACGGAGACGAGATGGGCAGTTCCGTCATCCGTCTTGCCGTCAATGCGTGCCGCATGATGTCGATAGTCGCCATCCTGCGAAGCCTGGAAGATTCTTCTCTGGTGAAACCTGACGCGCATATTTCTTCCGATAATCTGAAGGACCGTATCATCCCACGCTGGAACATGGTGATTACAGATGATGACTTTCATGCCGTGCTTGCCTTGGTGGAGCCGCTTTATCTGCACGCCACCCATGTTCTTTCGTTTCTGTCCTCCTCCGTTATCAAGCGCCGGAGCACGGCGGACAAGAATATGCTCTTTGCCGAAATGGAGGACGAGTTTACCCGCCGGCTGCTGCTGGAAAAAGCGCACGACAGGAGGATACCTGAATCCACCGCGCTTACCTGGCTCAAACGGCTCACCAAACAGGGGGCGCTGGTAAGTGTGGACGGCAAGGGGACGTATCACAAGAACTGACCCGGCTTTCTATATGTACACGTATGTGTGTGTGAGGAAAAAAGGGGGTGTCCCCACTGTCCCTGTGTCCCCGTCGCTGCTCCGTGCGGCTGTTGTTCCCGGATAGCAAAAATCGTTTATGGCAGTTTATTTGGATTGTTCAGAAAACTCCGGATAAACTTTATTATCATCTATCAAACTCACGTTAAATAAGAAACCATTCATGAATAAGACCGAAACAGCCCTTCTCTATTTTCCGGACAGTACGCCGAAAGTAGCCGTGCGTCATCTGATGCGCTGGATCGCCCAGTGCGCACCGTTACTCCACGCCCTGGAAGCCACGGGATACCATCCCTGCCAGAAATCCTTCACCTGCCGCCAGTTGCAACTCGTCTACCTCCACCTGGGAGAACCGTGATTCCCCCTGAAATCTGCCACAGACTGTCCGAGAACTCTTCCTCTCTCTCTGAGACGTGGATTACGCGGAAAGAATAAAGAGGGAACCGTGAAATCCGCGCCTGAAGTCACCACATGACGCAAGCGCTGACCGAGTTCCCGGACAGTCTCCCCAAAGGGTCAAAAGGGGTCGGAAGGGGTCACGCCGCACGGACGTGAGGTTATCTTTGCAGTGTCAGAAGGAAGAAGCCGCAACCCGGCACAAGATTACAAAAATCCTGGTACAAGATTCCGCGGATCTTGCCCCAAGTTTCACCGGATGCCGCAGCAGTGTGCGCCTTGCTCCTACCTGACACTTTTCCGATAATAATAACCCTTTAAAAACAAAAACGATGATCAACTACAGTATCTCACTCCGTGCCAATCCCAGTGACCAGGATGCTCCCAAGAAGGCTTATGCCAACGCCCAGTACTCAGAAATCATGACACTGGACAAGTTTGCCGAGCATATCTCGACCCACGGCTCCAAATACAACCGTGCCGACATCCAGGCGGTCCTGATCCAAGCGGTGGACTGTATGCGGGAGCAGCTTCTGGCAGGACAACGCATCCAGATGGGCGATCTGGGCACTTTCTCCATTCATATCAACAGCATGGGAGCCGAATCACTGGAAACATACAATCCCGCCATCCATGTGGAAGACCTGAACGTGCGCTGGAAAGCCGGAACCCGTTTCCTCAGCTTGCTGAAAGACAGCGTATTCAACCTGGTCCCTACCCGAAAGGCCGCCAAGCTGGTGGTTAAAGCCCTGAAAGCGGGGAAAAACACTGTGGACTTGACGGGAGAGGCTTCCGGACCGGATGACAAGACGGAAGAAAACGCCTGAACTTTCCGGACTTCTGAAGTCTGATAGTATTTGTCTTTCTGAAATGAAACGGTTATTCTGAAGTAGACCTGTATTTCTGTAAAGATCTGCCTTTCTGAAATAAAACTGTTGTTCTGAACAAAGTGAAGAATCTGAATGCAATCATTTTTATGCCCACAGATTCCTCGTCTTTGTCCGGAATGACAGAAAAAAACAAATCCTTTAAAACAAATATTCCTATGAACAATTCAAAGAAAATCACCTGGAAGCAAATTCTGCACGCCATTATCCAAGCTGCCATAGCAGCGCTCACCGCCTTGGGCGTAACCAGTTGCACCACTCTCTTTTAAAAAGCCCCTGACCCATCGCATGACACTTTTTAATTCTTAATTCCCTATTTCAATTCAACCATGATTCAAGAAACTTTCCCTATGATAATCGGTGAGGAAGAGATTCCGAACGAACGTGCTCTCCTCACTCAGGAGGACGGCCCGATGATGGCATCCTCCGCTTCCGTGAAATATATCGTCATTCATTGCAGCGCCACACGCTCCACCCGGGATTACACCGCCGAGCAACTGCTCCGTGACCACAAAACGCGAGGTTTCCGCACGGTGGGGTATCATTTTTATATCCGTCGTGACGGAAGTGTGACCCAGCACCGCAAGCTTCTGGAAGTGGGTGCACACTGCCGCCCCTGGAACCGTTGCAGCATAGGTATCTGTTATGAGGGCGGTCTGGATGCGGACGGACGTCCGACAGATACCCGGACACCGGAACAGACGGAACAATTTATTTTGTTGCTGATGCGGATGGTGAAAATCTTTCCCGGTGTCCGGATAAGGGGACACAGGGATATGCCGGGAAGTATCCCGAAGGCTTGTCCGTGTTTCGATGCGGAGGGGGTGTTCGGGTACTTGGAGAAATAATAAAGAAAGTGGCAATCACCATGCAGTTTCTTCTTTGGGGGAAACTGCATGGAGAATGCCCTTACGTATGATTTGTTTTTCTTTGTAGAAAGGTTTTACAATAATAAATTTACTCAATCTACAGACTACCATACTAATCGTATACGATAGCCCTATAGAGAACCGACATTGACATCATTCTAATTTACCCTACCCACCATTCATCTTTCTACAAAACAGAAGCAAATCACCTAGCAGTACAATCAATCGTGCACACCGTTACAGCTTATCAATTTCTTCCGCTGAAAGTCCGGCAACCCGGACAATATCCGCTATGGAAAAACCGTTCTCTTTCAGTTTACGGGCGATCTCCAAACGTCCCTTCAAACGTCCTTCCGTCTCTCCTTCCGCTTTTCCTATTGCTTTTCCTTCCGCGACAGCCTGTTCACGGATATCATTTTCCACAATACGGCTCACGTTATAACGGTCCACCGCCTTATCATAAGCGATACGGTCACCCTCAGACAGGTGAGCCTTGGCGGCAAGGCGGTCAAGATGGCTGAAAACCTGTTCTTTCAGCGCATCGGGCATTCTGTTCCAGTTGTTCATATTCTTCAGTGCATACATTAGTTTATCGGATAAAGTAGAACATTCGTCCAGTTCCTTCGTAAAATAAGGAAACTGGAGATAAATCTGACGGAAATTCCGGTTCACCACACGACCGCTGTCCCGGTCGGAAACCACTGTATCGGTACGGAACTTGCTTTCCAGACCATCCTCCTTGAAATTCATCAGGAAAACGCCGTACACAGCAGGAAGCCTGTAACGGAGACCGTAAGAAGCCTCTTCTTCCCTGAGCAGACCGCAATCCCCCTCCAACGGAGTGTCGGGAACACATACCTCTTTAGAGGACGGATTCTCCATCTGGCGGCTCACCGCACGGCACACATAATAGAGCGTACGGTCCAGGAAATGGCTATGCCAACGATTCTGCATCTCCACTATGATGTACTCGCCCGTAGAGGTACGGCAGTAAAGGTCATAGATGATGCCCTTGTCGTGAATATTCTCCGAACGGTCCTCCTTGTCCAGAAACGTCAGGTCTTCAATATGATGCTCACCCGACAGCAGTTCGTTAAGCAGGATTATCAGCAGATCCTTGCTGGCAGGCTGTCCGAAGATTATCTTAAAGCCGAGATCCGTGAAAGGGTTTACAAAGCGGGATGACATAATAAAGATGATTTTATGGTTTCTGACCGCAAAGAAACGAATTCTATCTGGAAATTCCTATGAATGAGCGCTTTTTATTATTTTAAATGGATTTTGAAGACTAAGCCACCGGAAAAGTATTTGCAACGGTTCTACAATTAAACAAGATTCAACATACTGCTTCTTATGTCATAAAAAGGAACTACCTATTTAATATAAACAAAAAGAATAAATATCCTACAGTCAGCACCGTTACTAACAGATAAAAAAATATGTCTTTTCTCTACAAAATCATGTTTACCAAAAAACAGAACTTACGCCCTATGGATAAAATATAAATCGTATAACTATCCCGTAGCTATTATCATTTACCATATCCATGGTATCACATTTCTTCAAGCATTGTCCATGACAGTTATATGACTTGCTGTAAAATTAATTATTTCCCAATACATAGATAATCAAATCCCCAGCCGGCCAATTCCTGTGCATCATAAATATTACGCCCATCAATTACCACCGCATGATTCATTGTTTTCTTTATCACACCCCAACTAGGCAAACGGAACAGCTTCCATTCCGTCAATAACAACAATGCATCTGAATCCAACACCGCACCATACATGTCGACAGCATATTCCACCGCATCCCCTACCCTGCGACGACATTCATCCATCGCTACAGGGTCGTAAACACGGACTTTACAACCTGCGTCCAATAATTTCTGGATCATCACCAGTGAAGTGGCTTCACGCATATCATCCGTCTCAGGCTTGAAAGCAAGTCCCCAAAGAGTTACAATCCTACCTTTCAAATCACCTCCATAATAACCGGACAGTTTCCGAAACAACAAATCTTTCTGTTTTTGATTTACCTCTTCCACGGCTTTCAACACACGCATCTCGTAACCATGCTTTTCGGCTGTTTTTATCAAAGCCTTCACATCCTTGGGGAAACAGGAACCTCCATAACCGCATCCCGGATACAGGAACTTGTTTCCGATACGACTGTCAGCACCTATGCCTTTGCGCACCATATTCACATCAGCCCCCACCAGTTCACACAGATTGGCGATGTCATTCATGAAACTGATACGGGTGGCAAGCATGGAGTTAGCTGCATACTTTGTCATTTCTGCAGAAGGGATGTCCATAAAGATGACACGGAAGTTGTTCAGCAGGAATGGTTTGTAGAGCTTGCTCATCAGTTCCTTTGCACGTTCGGATTCCACACCCACCACAACTCGGTCGGGACTCATGAAGTCTGCTACGGCATTCCCTTCTTTCAGGAACTCAGGGTTGGAGGCAACATCGAATTCTATCTGTATTCCCCGCTTGTCCAGTTCTTCCTGAATTGCTGTGCGCACTTTCTTGGCAGTACCCACCGGAACGGTGCTCTTGGTTACTACCAGAACGTATTTCTTCATGTTGCGCCCGATGGTACGTGCCACTTCGAGCACATAACTCAGATCTGCACTGCCGTCTTCGTCGGGTGGAGTTCCCACAGCGCTGAATATGACGTCCGCTTCGTCCAGACAACTTTCCAAAGAAGTGGTGAATTGCAAACGTCCCGCCTTTGTATTCCGGTGCACCATATCTTCCAATCCGTTCTCATAGATTGGAATAACCCCCTGGTTCAGTGCTTCTATCTTTTCACTGTTTGTATCAACGCAGATGACGTTGACACCGATTTCCGCAAAGCAGGTTCCGGTTACCAGACCTACGTATCCTGTACCGACAATGGCTATTTTCATATCTTATTCATAATAAACCGCATCCTTGAACGATACGGCGTGTCCGTCTTTATCCGATAATAAAAGCTGTTCCGTGGCAACGGGCCATTCAATGCCGATGGTTTCGTCATCAAAACGGATGGATGCCTCGGACTGTGGTGCGTATGCGTTGTCTACCTTATATGTAAAGACAGCCTCGTCACTCAGCACCAGAAAGCCGTGGGCAAAGCCACGAGGAATGAAGAGTTGGCGCTTGTTCTCCTCACTCAGTTCCGCACTGACATACTTTCCGAAAGTGGGAGAAGATTTTCTCAAGTCGACGGCTACGTCCAGCACCTTCCCTTTAATGACACGTACCAGTTTGGCCTGGCTGCAATCACCCTTCTGATAATGCAGGCCGCGCAACACACCGAAAGAGGACTTGGATTCATTGTCTTGAATGAAGTGAACGTCTCCGACATGCGTACGGAATTCTTCTTCCTTAAATGCTTCCATAAAGTATCCGCGGGCATCGTGGAATACTTTCGGTTCAATCAGCCATACACCGTCAATCTCTGTTTGTATGTAATTCATTTTCCTAAAAAGTTTTATGTACTTTCAGTTGAAACCCTAAATTGTCTCCATATATCTCTCCCATGTCCAGTGCAAGGGATGCGTTGAGACACCAGCCCTTCCATTTGCGGGGAGTATAGTAAAACGATGCAAAAGTAGAAAAATTTTCTAATATATCGGGTATCGGACGGTGAGGAGTTCCCCAAGTTCTGTTATAAGACAGTTTTGCGACGTATCTCCACTCGCTGCCGATGTCGCCGCTCCATCCCAGATGCAGGGCTTTGACACGGTTGTACTTGAAACTCATGTCTCCATCTTCATTATAGATGGGCGATGCTATCAATGGATTGGCTATCGCCATGCCCCAGTGCGCCCACCCCGGATAGTAACCGTTGTTGTAGTAGTTGTCGGCCCCTCCGGTCTTGCCCACCACGGAGTTCTGCAAGCCGTGCAGAGGGCCGCTCATGTTGGTGGTCTGGAGGTATTCGATAACGATTCCGCTGATGGCTTGCCTGCGGTTGGATTTATATTCCACACCCCACAGGCCGTCCCATCCGTTGAGTTTTGCCATAGCGGAGAAGTCGTCGAAATGATTGTCCAGATAGGCGCTGATGGAGAAGCCTTCTTTATGGCGATAAGTCATTTTGATGTATTCGCTACCCAGGAAATTGCCCTGGAAAGCCAGATGTTCGCCCACCGGCCCGTCCTCACGCCCGTGACCGGGAAAGAATACGCGTATGTAGTCCTTCCATCCGTTGCCCAAATCCCCCGGTTCGGCACCTCCAATCTTGTATCCTCCGAATTGGGTGTCGAGAGTCATCCCAAGTTCCAGTTGCCACTTTCCCTCGGGCATGCCGATACGCAGGAATCCTTCCTTATGATGGTATTTGATGCTCTTGGTGTACCAATGTCCTTTGCCGACTTGCTCCCGCTGGTATTTGTTGTCCGTAAACCATCCGTACGAGATTTCTCCTTTCAGGCCCAAACGGGGAAGCAGTTGCACGTACTCGGGCATACCTATCTGTACTTGCGGGATGGGTCTTGCGCTGCCCGACCAAGTCATGCCGCCACTGCTCAGTTCCTGATTCAGCAAGGGGGAGTTCCGTTCCCTGCTGCCGGCAAAGAATCCAAACCATTTATAGCGGATGTCTACGTAAGCTTGCTGCACAATGAAGGAGGTGGTGAATCCTGCTGCTGCAACCAAATCCAGCGCTTCTTCAAACATCCATTTCCCAAGCCGGTGTTTATGGGATACCCCTCCGCGTATATAGGTACTGTTATCGAGCGAAGTGAGCCCTTGCTGGTTACTGACCTGCCAAAGAGGAGTGTTGTCACCGGCATGCAGGGTTGCTCCATATTCTACGAATGAGGACAACTGTTGTGCCAGCATCACACTCTTTCCTACGAACAAGAAAACCATCAAACTGAAGATAATACGCATAATAGCCTTTCGTTAAGTGTTTAGGTTTGTATACTTTTACAATGGAAATTGTCCTTCTATTCTTGATGAGCATAGTTAAACGATACAAAAGTAGGGATTTTCCCGATAAAACCTCTTCTCTTGCCCAAAAACCTTTTCTCAGAACCTGTTTAAATTGTCTTCAACCTTATTGTGAGAGTTCTTTCCAAGGATGTCTCCCTGTTTTTATGAGGAATCCGAATGTATTTTCAGGGTGCGGTGTTCATAATTTGTTGATAAGAAAAAAGCTCTGAAAGTAGCGTATATCCGATATTTCCGCTACTTTTGTAGCATGATTGAATTAGCACAGCACATAGAAGTATTGTTATTGGAGAACGATTGTGTCATTGTTCCCGGTCTGGGGGGATTTGTAGCCCATTACACCCCGGCAACGAGAGTGGCGGAAGAGAATATTTTCCTGCCCCCTACCCGTATCATCGGTTTCAATCCCCAACTGAAGATGAATGACGGATTGCTCGTACAATCCTATATGGCTGTCTATGATACGGACTTTTCCGATGCTACGCGGATTGTAGAAAAGGAAGTGGCACGCATATTCACCACTCTCCATGAAGCCGGTAAGGTGGATTTGCCAAATATCGGCGAATTGCGTTATTCAATCCATGGCACTTACGACTTTGTTCCCTATGACCACAAAATAACCACTCCTTACTTATATGGACTGGATAGTTTCGACATGCCGGAACTGGCAGAGCTGAAGAAAACGAAGAGCACCCCCTATTTTGTTCCGGCTGTGCAGGGAGACAAAAAGCGGAAGTTCGAGATTAAAATCAACCGTTCCTACTTGTCGAATGCCGTTGCCATGATTGCAGTGGTTGCCTTGTTTTTCCTCTTGTCCACACCGATAGAGAATACGGAAGTGGTCGAAGGGAATTATGCCCAGTTGCTCCCGAATGAGCTTTTCGAGATGATAGAAAAAGAATCCCTTGCCATCAATCCGATTGTTGTCAGCCGGAAGGTCGATACTCCGAAAGCATCGGTCCAGAAGCCCACGGAGAAGAAAGCCCGGAAAACGGTGGCTCCGGTTGCCGTAAGAGAGGTTAAGGTCGGTCAAGCAGATGCACAATCCACTCCTGCCGTCTCCCGGCCTAAACAACAAATGACAGAAGCATCATCCCCAACCCCCGCAACGACAAAGAGCGAAGCTAAAAAAACACCGGCAAAGGCTGTCGCCCCGACATCTGTTGCTGCAAAGAGATACCATATCATCATTGCCAGTGTAGGAACCGAAAAGGATGCCGAAGCAATGGCGCAGCAACTGATTGGGAAAGGCCATATCCATGCAAAAGCAATCCTGGGCGACGGTAAACAACGTGTCAGCATCGAGTCTTGTGACACAGAGGCCGAAGCATATCAGGCATTAAACAGAGTCCGCCAGGATGAAGCGTATAAGAATGCTTGGGTATTAAAGAAGTAAGAAGCAATCTGCCCTTGCTTTAATTTTCAATTCTTTAATTTATAACTATCATGAAGCGTATCCGTTGTCCCAAATGCGAGAATTATCTGACTTTCGATGAAACCAAATATACCGAAGGCCAATCGCTGGTCTTTGTATGCGACCAGTGTAAAAAGCAGTTCAGCATCCGCTTGGGCAAAACAAAGATGAAAGCCCCTCAGAAGGAAGAACGTCCGGACGAGGAGGAATTCAAGGAGGCTTTCGGCAGCATCACGGTCATCGAGAATGTCTTTGGTTTCAAGCAGGTACTTCCGTTGCAGGAAGGAGACAATATCATAGGCCGCCGTTGCGTGGGAAACGTCATCAACGTACCGATTGAGACTTCGGATATGAGCATGGACCGACGCCACTGTATCATCAACGTAAAGCGAAACAAGCAGGGTGCACTGATTTATACCTTGCGTGATGCTCCCAGCCTGACAGGGACTTTCCTTAACAATGAAATCCTAAGCGACAAAGACCGTGTCCGCATTGAGGACGGAGCCATTGTAACCATTGGCGCCACAACCTTCATACTGCGGGCGGCAGAGTAATTTCGGATTCCTGTCCTGCACCCTTCTGCCCTTGCCCGCACCCTTCTGCACCGGCTCCCCCGTTTTTTCCGGCGAATGGCACGTAGTACCGAACCGGTTTCCCGGCTTGGTATCCGGCATACCATGCCGTGGTAGCAGGAGTACCCAACCGTGGTATCTGCCCTACCATACCGTGAAACATCGGATACCCTCGGCAGGTATCCCATGTTTCACGGCTTGACAAGGGTGCCAAGGTGGCATGTTACCAGTCATACTCTTCGGTGTAGCGGTCGAATACCGGTTCTTCCTTCCACCCGTGCCGCAGGCATACCTGCCGGATGTATTGCTGTTGCGCCGGCGTAAGTCCCTTCTTTTGGTTCCGGTAGCGATAGTAAGTGGTATGGTTAAATCCGCCTTCCAGTTCGGCATGAATGGCTGTGGCAATGCGGGCAGGCATGTCATTGTATAGTTTGCTGAATCCCCAAGCTATCTGCAACTTCCGGTCGGAACGGAAGAACTCACAAGCCTCCCCTTCCGGCGGATAACAAAGTGGATTGACTACCGAGATGCGTTTGCACTCCGGCACGTTATGCCGTGCCAGCATGCGCCGCAGGCAGTTTTCACCCTTGGGGCAACGGTCGTTGAAGCACAAGGTGTATCGGGTTAATCTGGCTATAAGGTCTGTTTCCGTCATTCGCATGTCTGTTTTCGTCATTTCATGTATGCTTCCGTCATTCGTATGTACATTATTTTAGTTTCGACATACCCTCAACTTCAGTATATTACTTGTTGCACACAAAGTAAAGGAAAAAGCCGGAGAAAACCGCTATTTGCAAAGGAAATGTCAGGATAAAGCGCCTGCTCGGATAATTCCCCTTACCGTTTCCAGCATGCCCTTATCCCGGATAGCATCCAAATCAGCCTTTACGGCAGCAGTCAGCCCGGGAATGGCATTCAGGTCTTCGCCCCCGATGGGGGGTGCCGCCAATACACCTTCCGCCACTTTGCGGGTATCCCCCGTTGTCCAAAGGTCTTTCAGCAGCTGCATGATTTCGGGTGCATCATTCGGAACGATTTCCACACCGTCTGCACGGACACCTCCTTTGTAGTACGTGATGATGGCGGCCAATCCCAATACCAACCCTTTCGGCAGTTCTCCTTTGCGAGCCAGATAAGTCTTCAAACCGGGAAGGTCGCGGGTCCGGTATTTCGGGAAGGAGTTCAGCATGATGCTGGTCACGGCATGGTCGACAAACGGATTGTTGAAACGCTCCAATACATCTTCTGCAAACTTCTGCAATTCGTCTTTCGGCAAGTTCAGCGTTTCCATCAACTCGTCAAACATCACCTTGTGTATGTATTGTCCGATTACCGGATGCCGGCAGGCATCACGTACAATATCTATCCCCGACAGATAGGCAACCGGAGACAATACGGTATGAGGTCCGTTCAGCAAGGTTACTTTTCTTTCGTGATAGGGCTCTTCGGAAGAAACAAACAACACATTCAGTCCGGCTTTGTCGGCAGGGAATTCTTCGGCAACCTCCTGCGGAGCTTCGATGACCCACAAATGGAAGATTTCGGCCTGCACCACCATGTTGTCATCGTACTGCAGTTTTTCTTTAATGGCGGCGATGTCTTTACGGGGAAATCCCGGAACGATACGGTCTACCAACGTTGCATATACACCGCAGGCTTCCTCAAACCAAGTCTTGAATTCGTCACCCAACTGCCACAGTTCGATGTACTGATAGATTGTTTCTTTCAGTTTATGCCCGTTCAGGAAGATAAGCTCGCAAGGAAAGATAATCAGGCCTTTACTCTTGTCGCCGTTGAATGTCTTGAAGCGGTGGTACAACAACTGAGTCAGTTTGCCCGGATAAGAAGATGCCGGAGCATCTGTCAATTTGCAGGAAGGATCGAAAGCGATACCGGCTTCCGTCGTGTTAGAAATAACAAAGCGCATTTCCGGCTGCTCGGCCAATTTCATGAACTCATCGTTCTGTGTATAGGGATTCAGGGCACGGCTGATTACATCTATCATCGTCAGGCTGTTGACGGTTTTGCCTTTGTCTAAGCCTTGCAGATTGACATGATAAAGGTCATCCTGAGCATTCAGCATGTCAACCATACCTTTATCGATAGGCTGGACTACCACAACGCTGCTGTTAAAATCAGTCTTTTGATTCATGTTGTAGATAATCCAATCCACAAATGCACGAAGGAAGTTGCCTTCACCAAACTGGATGATGCGTTCCGGACGTTGTGCTTTGAGAGCGGTTTCTTTATTTAATGCTTTCATTTAGATAATGGTTTAAACGGTTGATAAGTAAGTCTTTCAGTTATTCGAATTCAAAGTAGAAATCAATGTTTTCTTTCATCAGCAGGTCGATGGGCATGTATTTCACCGCAGTGACCGGTCTTTTGAAGACCACGTGGTTGCACAAGGCCTTCACGCCACAGTAGCCTTGCAGGCCCGGACGCTGGCCGATGAGATAGTTTACTTCACCGGTTTTTAGGAACTCTGCATTTTTCCGCAAAAGGTCATATCCCACAAGTCCCGCAAGTTTCCGTCTCTTTTCGTGCAGATAGCTTGCCACCTGATAAACACGGGAATTGAAAACAGCACCCAATGCAGCTTGGGGATGTTCTTCAAAGAAAGTATCCAGCATCTGCCTGTTGCCGTCAGCATCCTCTTTGTGCAGCACTATATCATGGATTATCAAATCCTTATGCGCCTCAGAGAGGTATTGCATGAAACCCTCGAGGCGGCGTTGCATCTGGATTTCCGCCGGGTTGTTTATCTGGTTGTTGAAGAACAGTACAAGCTCCTGCCCTTTCTCATGATTACGCATCAGAATCTTGGCGGCAATATATCCGCTGGTCTTGGAGTCTTGCCCAATATAACACAAGGCATGCGTCTGTTCGATATTGAAGTCTATGAATGCATAAGGAATGTCCTCCTTCTCCAGGCCAGCAGTGAGTGTTATGGTCTCCTCCCGGAAATTCGGGGCAATAAGCACGGCATCGGCACTCTCCTGCCGGAGTGTTGCGCATGCTTCTTCATAAGACGTCTTGTCTGCATGCCGATAATACAGAAAGTCTACTCCTACATTGAACGGCCTCAATTCTTGCGCGGCACGGTCAATGCCCTTTGCTACGGCATGCCAGTAATCATGCTCCATATAATAAGGTATAATGCAGACTATGCGATAACGCTTTTTAGCGGCCAGCCCAATGGCAAACATGTTGGGATGATAATCTATCTCGTCAAGTACTTTCCTGACTTTCTCCCTACTGGAAGCGGACACATCTCCACGGTTGTGCAATACGCGGTCCACAGTGCCGGCAGAAACGCCGGCCATGCGTGCTATGTCTTTAATGGTATAGTTCTTGTTTTCCATCTTGAGGTGCGCTGCCTGTGGCAGTAAAGGTGCAATGTTTAAAACTTAAATATTATAAATATTTGCCGCAAAGATAGCGATAATTTTGTTCCTACAAGTAAAATTTCTACTTTTGTGTTCGATAACGGTTAACAAAATCAAAAACATTCATCTATCATATTACCCTTACAATCAATACCATATAGGCATTATAAATGGGAGATAATATTTTTAGACAATTAAAACACAAGAAAATGAAAAACTTTATGGACGAGAACTTCCTGCTGCAAACGGAGACAGCACAGAAGTTATACCACGAGCATGCGGCCAAAATGCCGATTATCGACTATCATTGCCATTTGAGTCCCCAAATGGTGGCAGAAGATTACCAGTTCAAGTCATTGACCGAAATTTGGTTAGGAGGCGACCACTACAAGTGGCGCGCCATGCGCACCAATGGTGTGGACGAGCGTTTCTGCACCGGTAAGGATACCACAGACTGGGAAAAGTTTGAGAAGTGGGCTGAGACCGTACCTTATACTTTCCGTAATCCGCTTTACCACTGGACTCACCTCGAGCTGAAGACCGCTTTCGGAATTCACAAGATTCTGAACCCTCAGACAGCCCGTGAAATTTATGATGAATGCAACGAGAAGCTGAAACAACCCGAATATTCTGCCCGCGGCATGATGCGCCGTTATCACGTGGAAGTGGTTTGCACTACAGATGATCCCGTCGACTCTTTGGAATATCATATCAAGACGCGCGAAAGCGGCTTCGAGATCAAGATGCTACCCACCTGGCGCCCGGACAAGGCAATGGCGGTGGAAGTTCCTGCCGATTTCCGCACATACGTAGAGAAGTTGGCCGAAGTAAGCGGTGTTGCTATTTCCGGTTTCGACGATATGGTTGCAGCCCTGCGCAAGCGTCACGATTTCTTTGCCGAACAAGGTTGCAAACTGTCCGACCACGGCATTGAGGAATTTTATGCCGAAGATTATACGGAGGCTGAAATCAAAGCCATCTTTAATAAGGTATATGGCGGCAGTGAATTGACGAAGGAGGAAATCTTGAAGTTCAAGTCAGCCATGCTGATTGTATTCGGCGAGATGGATTGGGAGAAAGGCTGGACACAGCAGTTCCATTATGGTGCCATTCGCAACAACAACAGTAAGATGTTCAAGCTGATCGGTCCCGATACAGGTTTTGATTCTATCGGTGAATTTACTACGGCAAAGGCCATGGCAAAATTCCTCGACCGCTTAAACTCCAATGGTAAGCTGACCAAAACCATTCTTTATAACTTGAATCCGTGTGCCAACGAAGTCATTGCTACTATGTTGGGCAACTTCCAGGACGGTACGGTTGCCGGTAAGATTCAATTCGGCTCCGGTTGGTGGTTCCTCGACCAGAAAGATGGTATGGAAAAGCAGATGAATGCCCTTTCTGTACTGGGCCTGTTGAGCCGGTTCGTCGGTATGCTGACCGACTCCCGTTCTTTCCTCTCCTATCCGCGCCATGAATATTTCCGTCGGACATTGTGCAACCTTGTAGGCCGTGATATAGAAAATGGTGAAATCCCTGTATCCGAAATGGAACGGGTAAACCAGATGATTGAAGATATCAGCTATTACAACGCTAAGAAATTTTTCCGGTTCTAAGAACTAAGAGTAAGAGGCGAAAAATTACATCCTGTTTACAGCTTATCAATATCGTGTTTGCAAGAAATAAAATAGCTTGCAAACACGATATTATTCATTATATTTGCACTTATTTTCACTTAATGCATAATAATTAATAGCACAAAGGATGATGACATCACCCCAATCCGCCTCCAAAGGTTTCAGCCAAGCCTTTTGGGTAAGCAGTACGGTAGAACTGTTCGAACGCATGGCATATTATGCCGTATTTATTGTTCTCACCATTTATTTGTCCAATA
>CAJJYX010000053.1 GCA_905197435.1 uncultured Bacteroides sp. | reverse complement strand
ATAGGTATAAATTTTATTTGTTTGTTAATGTGTCTACCTATTTCAGCATAAGACATTCCGCAAGTGGGAACGGGCGTTCCTGCAAGCGGAAACGGGAGTGTCTTCTTGTGGGAGAGGGAATGCGGATATACTTACCAAGAAACGGCTATTGCTTCCTTAGCAAAACCGAGATTGTCTTTGCCCTGAAATAATCCTCGGACATGTAGAGCAGACCTGCGTAGTCGCCATATCTTCCGTATGAATTCTTCAACAGATAGTAGAAGTGTCCGGCCTCGTCGTGCGCCGTGCCGATGAGGTGCATCATGTGGTCGTCTGTAGTAAGGAACCGTTCGAATTCATGCTGCCGCATCTCTTGCGTCACCGGATGCTGCGGCCAAAGGGCCATTCCCTGACGTGAGCTGAAAGTATCTTCGCTCACATCTCCATGCCAAGCCACCGTCTTGCCGGCAGACAAAGCACAGCGCACCACCTGCTCCAATTCGTCCAACGGAAGGTTGAAATAGGGCTGATGCTCCCAGTTGTCCGGTACTTCCAGTATAAAAGAGGTATGAAAAGGATGATGCGTGAAACTCGTCAACTGCACATAATCCTCCGCCTTGAGGTGAAGCGAGTCGGCAAACGAACGGGCAGTATAGCTCCTGCCACGGTAGAGGAACGAGTCGGGCACCACCCCCATCTGCTCGTCCAGCAAGGCAACAGCACGTTTTCTGTAGCCCGGGAGGTCGCAATGTTCCACGGCCTCCTTGGCAAGCTTCTTCAGTTGTCTCAACAACATCCCATGGTCATGTCTTTTGCTTCCCGGCCGGCGTCCCCGATATGCTTCCAACGGCAACACGCCGTCTTCCTTCAACACACGAAGGAAAGAATGCCCCAGCCCGCCGCTTCTAATCTCTTCCCTGCCGCAGGAATAGTAGTAGGCATCAAACTGGTTCAGGTATTTCTGCCTGACCATATACATAGGCGACAGGCGCACGGTATCTCCGGGATGCCCGGCCAGCCAGTCCGACTCCAGCAGAGAGGCTGAGGCATAGGCCCAACAGGTAGAAGTGCGCCCCTGGTTCAGCACCGGTGTATGGGCGCACACTGCATCCTGGGCGAAAACGTGCGCTTCCAGTTTTTTTTCCGTACGGGAGCAAGCCGACAAGCTAAGAGAAAGGCACAAGAGAAAGAGTAATCTATTCATAACGCAATCTCAGTCATTATCATCCTTACCCGATAATCCACTTACTGCCAGGTATGAACGAGATGAGTTTTGTTGCTACCAAACAACTGATAAACGTACATACCGCTATAACCGGGATAGCAGCCACAGTGGGCAACCCCAATGTGGACTTAAACACCGATACCCACAAGCCAAGCCAGAAAATGTGCATAAGGAACATGCCGTAGCTGAGTTTCGACATTTCGGCAATGAAGCGCGGAGGCTGCGGAATGGTGATACAGCCGAACAACAGAAACGTGCCCGCCGTCAATGCCACGCAATTGAGGGTGCAGAAAGCCCATCCCACCTCTATGACCGGAGTAGAAAGGACCACGCCCGGAACAGCCTGGACATAGAATGACCATATAGTAGCAACCGCACCGGCCAGCATAAGCAGGAAACCTACCCGAAGGCGCAAGGAACGCCCCCATGTAAGATGTACGCGGATATAATGTGCCAGCACAAGGTAGCCCAAATAACCCGAGAAATACCATAGCATGTGGTATTCGTTCCAGAAACACTGTCCCCACACCTCACCAAACCAACGGTTGAGGAAAGGTATGCAAGTAGAGACCAGGAACAGTATAATGAAGAAACGTTCTTCTTTGGCCGAAACCTTCTCCAGCCACGGCGAAATGACCGGGATGAACAGATAAAGGCCTATCAACGGATACATGAACCAGAAGTGCCCGGCAAGAGTAGGAAAGTTCAACCAAATGCGCGAAAGGTCGTTCAAAGACTGCTCCCCGTCTATCTGTCCCCACAGCATGGGCAACGTGCTGTACAGCACCATGAAAAAAATGAACGGCGGCAGAATACGCAGAAAACGCTTGCGGTAAAACTGCCAGCAGCTTTGCCCCTTCTTCATCGGCGCAAGCAGGTAGGCCGAAACAATCATGAACAGAGGCACGGACATACGGGAGAAACCATCATAAATAGACACCCACAACCTATCGGCTTCATTTTGAAGGAAAGATTGCGGTCCGGCCATGTCCGTAGAGCCGATAGCCCCATAAAAATTCTCGCTGGCATGAACCAACATCACCAAAAAGCACGCAAATACGCGCACATAATCCAAAAAAGCAATACGTTTCATCGTTAATATAGTGTTTTTATATTTTTACTTTCTATTTCATTCAATACTGTTCAACAAGTCTGTCTTTCCTTCGTTCACCAGTTTCAGAATCAGTTCTCCAAACAGCGTGTTCTGCCAGGCAAACCAGGGACGGGTGAAGTTGGCTGCATTGTCCTTATGGAACGACTCGTGCATGAAACCCGTACCCGCATCGGTGTCCATCAGCAGACGGTTGCCGAAACCGTCCACCTCGAAAGCGTAAATGGTACCGAATTCAGGATGACTGTAGGTTGCATAGCGTTTCAAGGCAGCCTCTACTTCATCCGCCAAGGCACGGCAGTCGCAGCAAGAGCAAGGCCGATACATATCTTTTTAGAGTTAAGACTCATGTTTTCTTATATATAAAATTGAATTGGCAATTACTATTTGTCACGTGGAGTTCGGGTAGCCTTCACTCCCTCGAAAGTCATGCGCACCGGCTTTATCTTTCCTTGCTTATCAAAGTACATCCGGTCGATGCAGGTGGCACGGTTTTCGGCTGCCGTTTCTCCCAACGGACGACGGTGGTAGATGATGTACCACTCGTCCTTGCCTTTTCCGCGCACCACCGAATGGTGTCCGGCACTGGTAGCGACATCGGCATCCTGCTGAAGAATGACTCCCTCGCGACGGAACGGACCGAAAGGAGAGTCGGCAATGGCATAAGCCACACGGTAGTCGGGACCTCCCCAACCGCCTTCCGACCACATGAAGTAGTATTTTCCGTTGCGTTTCAGCATGAATGGCCCTTCCACATAGTCCTGAGGAGTAACTTCCTTATAGACTGTGCCATCATCGAAAGGAACGACGCTAAGCAAGTCGGGAGCCAGTTTCACGATGTTGCAATGTCCCCATCCGCCATAGTACATATAATAAGTGCCGTCGTCATCGCGGAACACAAACTGGTCGATGGGCTGCGCACCATTCACGAACTTGTCAATCAACGGTTTGCCCAGCGCATCTTTGAAAGGGCCTGCCGGATTATCGGCCACAGCCACCCCGATACCGCCAGTCTCCGAGTTATTCTGTATGTCGTTTCCTGCAAAAAAGAGATAATAACGCCCGTTGGCTTCAACCACAGCCGGTGCCCACAAAGCACGCCGTAACCAGGGTATGTTTTCGCGCGAAAGCACACGCGGATGCTTGGTCCAGTGCACCAAGTCGGGCGAAGAATAAGCATCCATAAAGATCTGCTCGTCATAAGGAGCAGAATATGTGGGGTAAATCCAAAACTTCCCGTCCAATACCACCCCCTCAGGGTCGGCATACCAGCCGGGAAAAATCGGATTACCGCTACGTTTCTTCTGTGGTTCTCTACCGGATTGCGCATAAAGGAAAGAAAAAGCACAAAACAGTGCTAAACAGCAAAAAGTAAGTTTCTTAAGTTTCATGGTCTGTCTGTTTTCAAACAATAATTCATTATAGAAAAAAGAGGATGTGCCTAAACGGCTGTCAGCCATCATTCTGTCAGACTATGGACACACCCTCATAATTAGTCATTAGGGTTTTACTCCTTGGGTCACTTCTTCTTAAGCGTTTTCGAGAAAGAGTAAGGAGCATCCTCCTCTCCCACTCCACGCTGTTTGTTGGGCACATTGTCCATGGTGAAGCGCAGTGAGGAGCCATTCATCAGTTGCCCGTACGTCAGATAGTTGCGGGTATAGTCAACACCGTCCACTGTGAGCTTCTGCACGTAGCGGTTGGCGCGGCTGTTGGCAGGAGCTTCAATCGTCACCGTCTTGCCGTTTTCCAAGTGCAGGCGTACAGAACGGAAGAGAGGAGTGCCCAGCACATACTGGTCCGTGCCCGGACAAACGGGATAAAATCCCAAAGCTGAAAACACGTACCAGGCAGATGTCTGGCCGTTGTCCTCATCACCGCAATAACCGTCAGGATTGGCATTGTACATGCGCTCCATGACCTCGCGCAGCCAGTATTGTGCCTTCCACGGCTGGGAGGAATAGTTATAGAGGTAAATCATATGCTGTATGGGCTGGTTGCCGTGAGCGTAGTTGCCCATGTTCATGATTTGCATCTCCCGTATTTCGTGAATGACACTGCCATAATAGCTTTCGTCGAACAAAGGCGGCAACACAAACACAGAATCCATCATTTGATTGAAGGAATCCTTGCCCCCCATCAGGTCAATGAGCCCTTGCGGGTCGTGGAAAACCGACCACGAATAATGCCAACTGTTCCCTTCGGTGAAAGCGTCACCCCACTTCAAGGGGTTGAAAGGCGACTGGAACGTACCGTCTTCATTCTTGCCACGCATCAGCTTGTGGGCAGGGTCGAAAAGATTCCGGTAGTTCAGCGCACGTTTGGCAAAAGGAGCCAGTTCTTTCTTCGGCTTGCCGAGCGAAAGTCCCAGTTGGTAGATGCACCAATCGTCATAAGCATACTCCAACGTACGGGCTGCATTTTCGTTGATTCCCACATTATAGGGCACATAACCCAGCTTATTGTAATACTCATGTCCCAAACGCCCGGTAGAAGAGACTTCGGGATGCACATTCTCCGTACCGCTCTTCACGGCTTTCCACAAAGTCTCGATGTCGTAGCCACGCAGGCCTTTCAGCCAGGCATCTGCCACCACAGAGGCGGAATTGTTCCCTACCATGCAACCACGGTGCCCCGGGCTGGCCCATTCGGGCAAGAAACCGCTCTCCTTGTAAGTGTTGGCCAATCCTTCCTGCATCTTGGCACTCATGGACGGGTACATCAGGTTGAGGAAGGGGAAGAGGCAACGGAAGGTGTCCCAAAATCCGGTGTCGGTAAACATATAGCCGGGTAGCACCTCGCCATTGTAGGGGCTATAATGCATTACCCGGCCTTGCGCATCTATCTCGTAGAAACTACGTGGGAAAAGTACCGAACGGTAGAAACAAGAATAGAAAGTGCGCAGACGGTCGAGGTCGGTGTCCTGCACTTCAATGCGGCCCAACACACGGTTCCATTCGTCACGTCCGGCTTTGGCCACCTCTTCGAGTGTCCGGCCACCCAGTTCCTTCAGGTTCAGCTCGGCCTGCTCGGGGCTGATGAATGAAGAAGCCACACGTACATTCACCTGCTCGCCACGGAGAGTATGAAAGCCGATGATACCACCGGCATGATCGGTGCCGGCCTCAGTGGAACGAGGGTCAATCTTCCCGTCCTTCACGGCTGCAGTATAAGTAAAAGGCTTATCGAACTGCAACACAAAGTAGTTCTTGAAATTACGAGGCACACCACCACTGTTTTTGGTGGTGTAGCCCATTATTTTCTTTTCAGCCGGAATGATTTTCACAAAAGAGCCATTATCCATGGCATCCACCACCACATAAGCTTCCTCCGTTTCAGGAAAAGTGAAACGGAAAGCAGCGGCACGCTCGGTAGGGGCAAACTCCGCCGTCACATCATGGTCGGCAAGATAGACCTTATAATAATAAGGAGTGGCAGTCTCGGCTTTGTGAGAGAACCAACTGGCACGCTCGTCCTGGTCGAAAACCGCTTTTCCGGTAACAGGCATAATGGCAAACTGCCCGTAATCGTTAATCCACGGGCTTGGCTGATGTGTTTGCTTGAAACCACGAATTTTGTCGGCATCATAAGTATAAGCCCATCCGTCACCCATGGCACCGGTCTGCGGTGTCCAGAAATTCATGCCCCAAGGCATAGCCACGGCAGGATAAGTGTTGCCCGTAGAAAGGGCGTGTTTGGACTGTGTGCCAACCAAGATGCTGACGTAGTCCACAGGTGTGATTGGCCCGTCAACCGGCAGCGAGGCTGCCTGCATACCGCCAACAAGAAGGAGGGCGGTTCCCCATGCAAAGAGTCTTTTCATTCGTCTGATATGTTTTGTATTTTGTCATTGTTAATTCTGCATCAGCTTGCTTTCAAGCATTTTCATGTAATAGCCGCCTACTACCGAGCGAGCTTTAAAGCCACGCCAGTTGGGCTTGTCGGTAAACACCCAGTCAGACATCGGCACGCGGTCTATCGTTTCATTTACAAACTTGTGCAAAGGAACGATGAACTCACGGAAAGTGGCCCGGTCGGGAGCCATAGTGGCAGTCCATATAATCCAGTCGGCCTTGGTGTAGGTCTCACGATTGTCGAGTGGCAAACCGTAGATGTTCTGCTTGGTCAGGTAATAAGGTATCTCCACTTCAGCAATCTTGGTATCGAAGATGTTCAATCCGAGCAGCCTGTCCCAAACCAGGTTATACTTCTGGCTCCATGTACCCGGCTTGTCAAAGGTCAGACGGTAATGGTCGCCGTCGTTGGCCATACGTTCCCATCCAACTGCCATCTCACGGGCTTTCATGGTATAAAATTCAGCCACATCCTTCTTACCGAGCATTTCAGCCAACCGGCCATAAGAAGCCACCCCTAAAATAGCTTTGATGGAGAGATTGGTGTTATGGGCAAAGTGACCGGCAAAGTCATCGGTACAAAGCTGGTTCTCGGGGTCGAGTCCCTTTTCCACCAGATAGTCGGTCCAAACAGTAAGCACGTCCCAATGCTTGGCCGCATAGTCGGCATTGCCTTCCACAGCAGCAATGGCAGCCGCAAGAATCAGCATGTTCCCACTCTCTTCCACCGGCATGTCACCTCCGTATGCCTGTCCGTTAGCAAGAGGATAAGTACCCAAGTCATGGGCAGCGAAGGGTTTGATCCATTTTCCGCTTTCACTATAGTAGAAGATACCGTTCATCATGCCCTTTCCCAATTCCGGGTTATAAAGCAAATAAAGGGGAGCCGAAGGATAGGTCAGGTCCACAGTGTTGATGCAGCCATTGCTGTTGTTTTCCTTCGACATCCACAGTAAGTCGCCGTTGGGAGCTTCCACTAATTTGTGGGCGGCAATGGACTGACGATAGGCCAATGCACAAAGTTCGGCATATTCCTTGTCACCTGCCGCAATGGCATCTTCCATCAGTTTCTTATCGAAAGCATAGCAACGTGCCAGCAATTCATCATATTCATTGTAGGCTGCCAGCATCTCCGCCTCGATGGTGCGGTCGCCTTTTGAATTCCAGTAAGGACGCAAGTCCGTTCCGAAGTATTGGATGGAATAGATGTCGTCATAGCCCAGCATAATCTTGTCGGTAACACTCTTCACTTTACCATAGTTACGCACCAAAGCCATGTTTCCATTGCTATCCTCTCCTTCAAGAGAAGCCGAGTCCATGGTTCCGTCCACGAAGTTCTTGCGCAACTCGATGCTGTTGCCAATGCTGTATACAGTGTTTTTCTTGCCGGCAACCATATAGAAATACCCCCAGTCAATACGAAGGTCATCACCCTGTTTTGCCAGGATGTCCTGCTCCTTGCTTCCTGTCTTCAGGAAAAGCAGCCCGTCAGTTTCGTATCCCTTGCTTGCAGATTGCTGGTAAGGCTGGTCGAGCGCCCAGCGCGGTGAAGCTTCAAAATACACCTCTACTTCGTGTTCCTTACCGTCGCGGGCGGCAACACTATAAGTAAGGTAATTCACGGGGCGGCTCAGCAACTTCAGGTCTTCCATAAAAAGAGGTGCCGTGAAGGTGACTTTCAGGTTGACATCACCACAAGTAAAAGCATAGTGTGTCTGCATGGGCTGCACATCGGCAGAGGTCTGTATGGCCGTCTTGCCAAACACGGTTTCCAAATGTTTCGGAATCTGCAGACCGAAATCGAGCAAGCCATTGCCCACCGGGTTGATGCACTCGGCGGCAATTATGTTGTCTCCCTGCTTCAAAGCCGCCAATGCCTCGTCCGGGAATCTCACCACTTTGTTCTTGTTGCACGTTGTCCCGGTGCCGTGTATCCTCACTCCGTTGATATAGAACACGGCATCATCATCATTGGAGAATTCCAGATAGACAGGTATACCGGTCAAATCCCGGTCTATATTTACCGTACGGCGTACCCAGATATTGCGGGTTCCCCATTGGGTATTGGCGGTAGGTTCGTTTTCTTTGGTGCCAAAGGCGCCACGGTCCGATTTCCATTTGGAATCATTGTAATCAGCGGATGTCCAGTCACCCACGGGCTTGTCTGTGGTATAGCGACCCGTCCAGTCACCTTGCTGCGAAGTGGGCACGATGGCATTCATCTCCAGTTCTTCAGTCCCCATAAAGCGATAGGAAACGCCGTCCACCTTCACCACGCCAATCAGCGGGAAATCTTTGCCCGTCCAATGCCGCACGGGGCTGTCATAGAGGTTATCACTCATGGACCATGCGCTGGCATAAGGGTCGATGGTTACAAGTGGATAGGCAGGTGCTCTCAAGTCATTCTTTACGACTTCGTAAGACAATTCCTTGTTACTGCATGCAAAAAGGCATGATACCAACAAGATGTATATAAGTTTGATTTTCATATTGTTCATATAATATAGTTATGTTGTTACACTAAAAAAATAAAAACGCCTGCAATTACCAGCAAAACTTTACCGATACTCCGTCAGGGTTGTTCTCGAACTCAATTAAATAAGTATGGCTTGCTGCATGCCAACATTTGGCATCGAATACTTCTCCGCCATCGACTGTCACGCTCTCAGGACAACGGGGCAACAGCACCCGCGATACATTTGAAGTCTCGACAGGGCTTTTCGCCACATAGGAATACCATCCTTTCCCGTGTTCTTCCTGTTCTTCACGACTTGCCGCAGCCAATACTTGAGGCTTCTTCTTGCCAGTCACACGTTCTACATTCAACAGCAAGGCTTGCTCACCCGGATTTATCTGCTTGGAAGTATATATCGGTAATTTAGGGTCGAAAAGGTCAATCAAACATCCTTCTACCGTAAACGGCTCGTTACTCACACTCTCTTCAAGCACAGCAGCCAAATCGTATTCTCCTCTTTGCAAATAGAAGTTATTCTTGAACTCCAGTTTTCCTGCGTTTGCGTTCTGCTCATACATTCGGGTCGCAAGATACAAAAAATCTTTATCACCACCTTCTTTCAGGACGTAATCTTTGGGGTCGGTGCGGGTAATACACACTGTTCCCTTACCGTAACTGTATTCTCCCTGTTCCGGTCTGGCAGGAAGCCCCATCTGTTCAAAAAGATGTGCAGATGGAGTGGCATAGTTGTGACCGTCAGTGTTCCACCACTCTCTTACACTTTGGAAAGGGTCGTTGTCCGTTCCACTGTAAATCAGCACTCCTCCCTTCTTCACCCAATCGGCAATGTGGCAGTGCGCTTCAGCCTCAAGCGGTTTCATGTTTGCATAAGTCATCAACAGCACTTTAGTACCAGCCAATGCTTCTTTATAGCCGAGGTTCTCAATATGGACAGTCTTGACGGGTACGCCTCGCTTGAGCAAAGGCAATGCCTGACCGTAGAAATTGGCCAGTTGCGGATCTTCATATCCGTTGTGCGTAGGGAAACGCTGGAACATCAAGGAGTTTGCCATCAGTACACTGAACCCTTCACTTCCGGTCAGTTTCTTGTCAGTCAGAGGCATACGGTTCAAAGCATTAATCATCACCTGCATCTGCGTGGAATAGAAACGGGGAATACGTGCTTTCGTGTCGCTATTGGCACTTGTGCGATATAGTCCTTCGTAGATACGCTCAGGCCAAGGCATCACTTCGTAATCGGCTATGTTGGGATAGAGCAATTGCGCCGTGAAGGTGGCTTGATAATTTTTTTTATAGTCTGCCCAGTCACGCGGCCAGTCTTCTATAGGGTCAGTCAGGAAAAACATCTTACGCCCGGTGGGAGCGGTCATTGACTCCATGGAGCCATACTCCAGATAGGCAGTTTCGAACACACGCTCACGCTTGCGGCCGTCAAAGAAGTTTGGCTCGCGCGATGTGCCGGTCCACACTTGGGCAATGTAACCGTCCACACAAGGAAGGGAGGCAAGGCTTGCTTCCGGGCTGACAATCTGCCATTGCGAATAGTTCACCAGCGAATGGGTGGGAACGTAGCACTTCACATCCATCCCCTTGCTTTTGCCGTATTCCTTGGCAAAGGTGAAGACTTCATTCAGCGCACGATAGTACAAGTAATACTTGAGCTTGCTCGACAAGTAAGTATTTTCCGGAGACTCGTGCTGCGGTCTCCAGTCGAAACCGTAGTACTTTTTCCACTCCTGCTTAAAGGAGTCGCTGTAACCGGCTCTTGCCCAAAACTCCGGTTCCTCCATGAAGATGGCGTCCACACCGGCGTCGATTACCCTCTTCACATGTTTTTGCTTCAGATAGCTTAAAAAATTCTCCGACGGTACGATATAGGGTACCATATGGCCATGCCATATCGTGTCTCCGGCCTGCGTGACCTGCCCCTCGTCCAAATGCCATTTTCCATCCCATTGCCCGGTGAAATAGTCCTGGTACTCACCCCAAGCGATACCGGTCATAAAGTGTATGGTATATCCACGCTCTTTCCAGGACTCCACGCGCTCCTCGAAAGATAGTTTGCATGACTTGTCCGACGGGTTTCCCCCTACTCCATACACCATCACCGCATCAGCCCTGTTGTCGATGGTAGGCTTCCACTCACGTGAGGTTTGAAAAGTGGTTTTAACATTATCTTTGGTCTGGGCACCTGCGGAGATGCCCGTTGCTAAGACAGCCAAACTTATCAAAAGATGTTTTTGCTTCATATTGGTTTCTTGTTTTTATGGTATTAATCGTTATTCTTGCCATTATGGCGGCAAGAGATTGCCCATATACAGGCAAGGAGGGAGTATCAAAACTCAGACAGGCATATCATTTTGTCAAGCCGAACGTGGTAAAGCATCTCTTCTCGTACTCATAAAGGAAGTAGATTAGCTTCGCTCCAACCATACTTTAACGAAAAAGTCTGATGAAGTTTTGAGCGAAGCTAATGACAGAACAAAATAACAGTGAATTATAGCACAACCTCCCGGCTGTATTCAGGCTATGGGATAAGCACTTCTACCGGTTCGCTGTAGTTCCAGCGACGAGTACCACTTCCTACGGGCGTATCGTAGTTAATACGTGCGGCAGCGCGTACAAACACTTTACGACCCGAAGGCACGTTACCGTTCGACTGGACGGCAACTTCCTTACCCAATAAATTCTCGAAGCTCTTATCTTCATAGTTGATGCTGCTCGACCAACGCTCGTCGCGTGCCCGGTAGCCTACAGTGTTCGAGTAGCTGACAAAGAATTGGATATCGGTTACGTTCAAGTATTCATCCTTCCAATTACCCATCGGCTGGATTTTTTCACGGAAGATTTCATCCGACACACCGCGTGTCACGCGTACTTGCGCCTTGATGACACCATTGCTCACCTGCGGATCACCCACAAACTCGACATTCAGGAAGGGCTGTACTTCAAATTTCACTTTCGTCGTGCCGCTGATTTCAGTATTGATAGAACCGTCGTTGAGCAAGGAACCGTCTACTGCATTCTCACGCACTAAAGGAATGAACGGACCGTCGATACGGATATTATACTCACCCTTGAAAATCTTCGTGTTCTGAAACGTACCATCCATCATGCAGTTAAAATCGGGGTTGTGTTGCACGTTGTCACCCCAGCTCAATTCGGTCAGGCGGACACGGATGCCCTCACTGCCTTGGTCGGTCAATACACGCTTACCGGTTGCTTCATCTACCACCTCGCCCCAGATTGTTTCAGCAGGTTCCTCATAGTTGTCTATTTCGAACATGCCACACGAAGTTAACATAAACAGGGCGCTGAATAAACTATAGAATATTGTCTTTTTCATACGTTTTAAGTTTTTAAATTATTGAGTTTTATCGATTAGGCTGTTGGTCAATCACAGGACTCTTCGATACCTCACCACCCGGAATCGAGAAATAATAGTCCAACGGAGTGTAACCGAAGTCCTTGTCACCAGCAGTCGTATAGTTGAAACAAACATCGAAGAACCACTTGCCAGACTCCGTCGAATAGAACGGATAGATACCACGGAAACGATAACGAGTCGTGTTACTGAAGCGATCCTTGCTACGTTGCTCACCCCAGAATCCGTCGCGACCTTCATAGTGATTCACACGCCAGCGACGCAAGTCCCACTTGGTCTTATGCTCGAAGGCCAGCTCTTTGCGGCGCTCCTTGCGGACGATGTCGCGACTGTCGGTCGTACCGGTCAGTGAGGCAGTCAACAGCCGGGCACCAGCACGTTCACGGATATCATTGATAGCCTTCGTAGCCACACTCAGCATATCCGTACCATCCGGCGAAGAAACACCTGCCAACGAAAGTTCCACAGCAGCCTCAGCAGCATTCAGCAACACTTCGGCATAACGCATCAAAATGAAAGGTTGTGCACTGTTGCCTTCCCGGGGAACAAATGCAGGATCAGAATTCAACCATTTGCGTACCAACAGACCGGTCATGGCGCTTCCACCATCTTCATAGAAAGGACCGTTCTGGCCTGCAGCCGTCATCGTTGAACCATCGGGCAGGGTCACAATTTCCTGCTGGTCTTCAGGTCTCGGACTGAGATAAAGTGTTTTGGGTTTCTCTTTATAAGCGCTCAGATGGTTGTACTTGGTAGTGGCCGAGCCATACGAATAGTCATTGAAAAGCGGTTTGACAGGCACAGCACCCGTATAGACACCGGCATAGATATCTATTTCCTTGCCTTTGAACACATCACCAGGGAAGATGACATAAGCACGCAGACGAGGCTCAGCGTTCTTGTAGTAGTCCATCGGACTATCATACATAACGTAGTCGCCTTCGGTACTGGAATTGCCCGTCGTCATTTTCAAGGTGCCGTCGGGATAACGGTCAAAACCATCAAACAGCTCTACAAAGTCGGCTGTCGGGCAAACGCCACAATTCAGCGGAGCCTTGAAGGTAAGCGGCAGATTATAAGAATCGTAAGCGTGAGTGCTTGTAGGATAAGTGTACTCCTTCACATAGATGTTCTCGGGGTTATTGCTGACATCGGAGAACATATCTACCATATTCTGATATTGTGCTTCCGGATCGTTAGCAGCCCATTTCTTCTTGTAGAGTGAATATACACCGTTTTTAATCACCTCGGAAGCAGCTTTGTAGGCTTCGGTGAAATACTTCTTGGAAGCTTCTTGCCAACGGCTTTCATCGAATCCAATCACACGCACACCGGTCTTGGCGCCCAAACCGGTCAGACGGCCGGTCACCGTTTCATTATACTTAGCTACACTACCTGCATAGAGCATAGCTTCCGACTTGAAAGCCAATGCCACATACCTATTGCTGTAGCCACTCTTTGGGCTGCTGGGCATCATCAGCTCGATGGCCTGGTCATAGTCGGCCAAAATCTGATCCCAAGTTTCTTCCTCACTGGCACGGGGCACTTCCAAATTTCCATCTCCGGGATACTGGATAACCCTTGTCACCAAAGGAATGCCACCGAAACGACGAGCCATGGCGTAGAAGACCGTGGCACGCACGTAATAGGCTTCGCCCAAATAGTGATTGTAAGTAATCTCAGCGTAGGAGCTTTGATATTTCGGCAGGTTCTCAATCAGGTAGTTGGCGTCACGCAACAACATGAACGGGTTTCCCTTACTTCCATCAGTGCTCCAATAAGTATAGTCCTCACCGGTAAACGCAGTGCAGATGCCGTCACGGTTCATAGCCTCGCCGGTACCGTCGATGCCTATAGCATTCAGCCAGCCGCTAAAGTTAAAACCCCATTGGGACAAGTACTTGAAATCTTCCCACGGCATATAACTATATAGGCGTGCCATGTAGATGTCCATACCCGATTCGTTGGAAATCAGCGACTCGGAAGTCACGATATTTTTGGGAGCAATATCCATATCGACACATGAAGTGGCGAGGGTCATGCACAACATCGCGGATATCAGTTTATGTTTCATATTTACTTTTTTTTAGGTTTATATCATTGATTATTTAGAAAGAGAGAGAAACTCCCAAGGTATAAGTCTTGTTCAACGGATACATACGGCCCAACTCGTCATCGGGATGCTCAGGGTCTACGAACTTCACGCCCGTGAAAGTCAACAGGTTGTAAGCATTGGCATAGACACGCAGGCTGGCATTGGGAATCTGCCTCAGTTTCGGGAAGGTATAACCCAGTTCGATGCTCTTCAGGCGGAGGTAAGCAGTACTTACACGGTTGAAGGCGGAATTGGTTCTTGTCCAGCGACCGGTGTAAGCGTAGTGACCGGAAGTCCAGACGGTAGAAGGATCATAGGGGTCGGCTTTCGGGTCTACAGGATGCCAGCGGTCGAGGAACTGCGTCAATGCACCGCCACCATTCTTACCCCAGATTTCATGCAGAGGCTCTTTGTATTCCATAGAACCCAGTGCGGAGCCTTGCAACAATATATTGAAGTCGAAGTTTTTCCATTGCAAGCCGGCATTCAAACTGAATTGCAACCACGGAGTTTGGTCAAAAGCAAACGGGTGTTCGTCTTGGCCGTTGATCTCGCCATCGCCGTTCCAGTCTTCATACTTGTAATCACCCGGGAGAATGTCGCGTTCCTTGAAACCATAGTAGTTCCAAATGTCGTTCCAACTGGTGTAACGTCCGGCAGAAGTGTAACCAAACTGTACGCCTTGGTAACGGTTCGTCAGGTTGTCGTTACGCCAGCGGTCATACGAGTTGGCCCAAGGCCCCTTCTCTGAAGCAGTCTGGTATTTCTGACGGGTAACGGTAGCGATCCCCTTCAGGTTGTAGCCCACTTCACCGATTTTGTTGCGGTGTGTCAGCTCCAGTTCCATACCGAATTGGCGGTCGCTGTCCAGATTTTCGCGCGGAGCAGTAGCACCTACCACGGTAGGCAAGTCGCCGGTGCGGCGGGCGAAGCGGCCGGTGCGTAAACGATTGAAGTAATCAAACGAAACGCCCAGCAGACCATCCCAACCTTCAAAATCGAAACCGATGTCGAATGTTTTTGATTTGAACCAAGTGATGTCTTCGTTAGGCAATGCCATCGGGCTGGCTGCGCTGATGAACTTACCGCCGAAGATGTAGCCCGGCGAATAACCGTTGTAATCGCCGTTGGCCATGTTGCCGCTGGACGAAGGGTAGGTGTATCCCATAGCCCAATCGTAATTCAGGTCACCGTCGTCACCCAGTATACCGTAACTGGCACGCAACTTCAACTGATTGACAAACTTCAGCACATCGATACTCTTGAAGAAAGGTTCTTCTGAAATTCTCCATCCAACCGATACGGAGGGAAAGAATCCCCACTGGTGTCCCTTGGCAAACTTGCTGGAACCGTCATAACGGAATTGTGCCTCCAGCAGGTAGCGGTCGGCAAACGAGTAGTTGATACGACCTATCAAGGCTTCGTTGGCTTGTTCATAGAGATCGCTATTACCGGTCTGCATGGCACCAATCTGACCTTCGGTCACACCTGCCAGCAGGTAAGGCATGGAGAATGACAAGTCACGGACAGCGTAGAAGTTATCGCCGTTACGCTTCTGTACCTCCCAACCGATGACACCGCCCACATGGTGAACTTCGTTGAAGGTGCGATTGTAGTTCACTGTGAACTGTCCCAGCATCTGCGATTTGTCATAAAACTCACGGCGCATGTTACTGGGTGAACTTTCGTTATAGACTTTCTGATTGTAAGTACCGGTCTGTTCGTCGTAGGCATACTGGTAGTACTCCTTACGGAAAGCCTCGTTGTTGTCGGCACGGTAGTCGTAGCTGAACATTGCCTTAGCAGTCAATCCCTTCAACACCGGCGTGTATTCACCGAAGTCCACCGATACAGTAGCCGAAGACTGAAAATACTTCTGTTTATACTTCTTATAACCGGAGATATCGGACGTCATCATGGCTACGGTATTCTGCTCCATATCCAGGCCGTTGTAATTCAGCATTGTCCCTTCGGGATCAGCGTATGCAGGATAGAGAACACCTTGACGCCAATAGTTACGGATGATGTCTTGTGCGCTACTATAAGGCGTATTGCGTTCGTCGGAGATACCGCTCACACCGAGCTCGAATTTTATACCTTTAGCAATTTCAGTCGAAATGTTGGAGCGCAGATTGAACTTGTTGTAGTTCAAATCTCCAGACCGGAAAATACCTTCCTGAGAGAAGTTGCCCATGCTGATATAGAACTTCGTCTTCTCATTACCACCGGAAATACTGATGTCGTGTTGTGTTTGCGGAGCCACGCTGGAAATAATCAGGTCGTTCCAGTCCGTCGTACGGCGCGTGCCATTGCGGAATGCTTCGAAATTCTCTTCGCTGAAGACCCATGAACCGCCGTTGATGTTATTCATCGACATCTCATTGAATAGCGTCATCGATTCATAGGGATCACACAGTTCGGGCATACGTGAAGGTTGCTGGAAAGTATAGGAACCGTTGTAAGAGAATTCCGTTTTTCCTGCTCCTCCTTTCTTGGTAGTCACCAATACCACACCGTTGGCGGCACGTACACCGTAAATAGCGGCTGAAGCATCTTTCAACACGGAAATGTCATCGATATCCATTGCATTCAAACGCTGGAATTCTTCCGTGCTTCGAGGAATTCCATCGATGATAATCAACGGAGCGCCCATACCGCGAATATCGAAGCTGTTATTGAAAGTTCCGGGTTCAGAACTCTTCTGCCACACACGCAAGCCAGGAATACGTCCCGTCAGCATGTTCTGAGGGTTTTCGTTCTTGGTCTTTATCATATCCTGCCCCTTTACAGCAGAAACGGCACCCGTCACCGACCCGCGACGCTGCGTTCCGTAACCTATCACCACAACTTCGTCTATCATCTTGGAGTCAGTCTGCATGATGATGTTGATAGTGGTACGCCCGTTCACTTTCTCTTCCTTGTCCTTCAGTCCCACATAAGAAAAGATGAGGATACCGTTTGCAGGAGCACTGATAGTGTAGCGGCCGTCAATGTCGGTAATGACACCGGTAGAAGTGCCTTTCACCATAACGGTAGCGCCAATGACAGGCTCGTTGATATCGTCCATGACTATTCCCGAAACGGAAATAGAGTTTTGTGCGAAAATATCTGCCGGAATCAGCATCAGAAGTAATGCCATAACCATACAGGATAATCCTTGTCGCATCTTGCTAAAATTCTTCATAGTCCATTATTTTTAAAATTAATTTTTGCTCCATTCATAATTTGCCAGCACTGCATACTCGGCCGCAAAAGCAAAAGTGAACATCCCTTCCACGTCGTTCCTGTTCCTCTCGGCTTTATACCAGCCTGCCAACAGATAAGTGGGAAGCATCTTCTTGTATTGATAGTTTTCGTAGGCATAATCCAGATTGTTCTGGAAGGCCTCAATGCAGCTTGCGGCAGCAGTGTGGGATGGATATGCATCCACATATCCGCGCATCAACACACCGTTGAACCAGTTACGGAATCCGCTGGTATCGAATGTATAGCAACCTGGTTTTGTGGCATCAGGCTTGGCAAAGTAGGCAAAGCTGTTACCTGTCAATTCAGCCAAGTCCGTCCGATAGGTAATATCGCCCGTAGCCCTGAGGAGGTCGGCAGCACCGGAAAGCATCGTACCGCTATTGTAAGTGATGGCCGGCCCTACACGATCGCGCAGTTTGGAACCTGTCCGATAGCATTCGCCGTCAATGGTTACATATTCTACATCGGGCGAGTCAGAACCGCCCATCATGTCATCGTATACTCCGTCAGGTCTCATCAAGTACTTCTTTTGCCAATCATAAACAGCTTTGGCAAAGTTCAAGTAATAGTCGGATTTTTTCTCTGTGCGCAGCTTACGGCTGTTGTCGGT
>CAJJYX010000052.1 GCA_905197435.1 uncultured Bacteroides sp. | reverse complement strand
TAATCCTTTTAAAATAAAAGCCTTTTGATTTAACCAATCAAAAGGCTTTTTGAATGTATTTATTTCAGTGCAATGTTTTGGGTATATATATTAAAATGTTTATATATAAGGAATATGTATTTGTCTTACCCCAAAGACTCATTGGTATATACTGCAAATTTTTTAGGAGAGAAGCCTGTGCCGGTGATAGCTTATTCCATGAATTCCGTTCGTTTTGACTATGCCTTTTCTTTCTTTGCAGTAGGAGATGATATCCGTTTTCGGTATCGTTTGAATAAGGGAATCTGGTCCGACTTTACAACAATACGTACCAAAGAGTATAGTAATCTGTCGGAAGGTGAATATACGTTTGAAGTTAAAGCGGTTTTTCTTGACGGTACGACATCATCGGATACAATTGCATTTCGTATACTTCCACCGTGGTATCGCAGTGCTGTTGCATACGTTTGTTATATTGTCTTGGCCTTGCTTGTCTTGTGGCATGTTTATCGCTGGGATGATATCCGTGTAAAGCGGAAGAAACAGCAGGCGGTGGTCGAGAAGGATAAAGAATTGCATGATATGGAAAGGGAGTACGAAGAGGAGAAAGCTCGTCAGGAAAAGCAGATTATGCAGTTGGAGAAAGAAAAATTGGAATATGATTTGCAACATAAGAGCCAGGAAATGGCCAATCTGATGATAAATTTTGTCCGTAAGAATGAAATGTTGACTGAAATTAAGTCAGAGATACTTAAAGTATCCGCACTGCTGAAGGGTGAGGGAGCTCGGGAAGGAAAACAGCAACTCATACTTATTAATAATAAGATAGATGGTAATATACAGAGCGATGAGGTTTTGAAGCGTATTGAAGACCAGTTCGATTTGATACATAACAATTTTATGAAGCGTCTTTATGCCAAGCATCCTGAGCTTTCCCACAACGAACGCATGATGTGCGCTTATTTAAAGATGAACCTTTCCACAAAAGAAATAGCCCCACTGTTGAACATTTCAGTCCGTGGAGTTGAGACAATCCGTTATCGTCTTCGTAAGAAGTTCGCTTTAGAGAGAGAGGACAGTTTGACTGATTATTTAAGCAATATACTTTAGTCTTTTGGGTATTAACTTCCTTTAAGGAATAGAACGCTTATGGGAGGGAGGAATGTCAAATTCCTCCCTTTGTGTTATATAAGATGTTGTGATGTAATGCTTGAAAGTATATACTAATCATTGGTTATTAGTAAGTTACTTGTGAATGGCGTATTGGCAACGTATTTGAAATTCAGATTTGACGTATTTAAGAATGATTGTTTCTTGTTTGTTTTATTTGCTTTTACTCTATGTTTGCACTGTTCGATTGGGAACAAAACCGAGAAACGTTAATCTTAATTTAGTAAAACTTATGAAAAAGTTATTATCTGTTTTATTTCTCTTAAGCTTTATCTTGGCTTCTGTATATGCCCAAAATATACAGGTAAAAGGTACAGTGGTAAGCGGTTCGGATAATGAACCGTTGCTTGGAGTAAATGTGGTAGTTAAAGGAACTACCAATGGTGGAATTACTGATTTGGATGGTAATTTTACATTGTTGGTTCCTGCCGATGCAATGCTGTCTATTACTTATATTGGTTTTAAGCCTCAGGAAGTAGCAGTAAAAGGACAAAGAACTTTAAAAATTGTTCTTCAGGAAGACACTGAGACACTGGATGAAGTGGTTGTTGTGGGCTATGGTGTGCAGAAGAAATCTGTTGTGACGGCTGCTATCAGTAAGGTAGGAGCTGATGAATTGAATTTGACGAAGCCTTCGCGTGTGGAAGATGCTTTAAAAGGTAAAGTTTCTGGTGTGCAGATCACACAATCTTCTGGTCAGCCTAATTCTGATTCTAAGGTGCGTATTCGTGGTATTGGTACGGTTAATAATTCTGATCCGTTATATATTGTGGATGGCATGCCTGTCGGTGGTGGAATTAATTATTTGAATCCTACTGATATTGCATCCATTGAAATTTTGAAAGATGCTGCTTCTGCAGCTATCTATGGTGCCCGTGCCGCTAACGGTGTGGTTCTGGTGACCACAAAGTCTGGTAGTAAGGGAAAGACTACCGTGAGCTATGACTTCAGTTATGGCTGGCAGAATCCTTGGAAAAAGAAAGCCGTGTTGAATGCTCATGAATATATGACTATCATGAATGAAATGCAGATAAATGATGGTAATGCTCCTCGTTATTCAGCAGCGGATATTGCTAATAATATGGTAGATACAGATTGGCAGGATGAAGTTTTCAACTACGATGCTCCAGTTCAACAACATCAGCTGAGTATTAATGGTGGTAATGACAAAATGACGTATTTTCTTTCTTTGGGTTATTTCAATCAAGAAGGTATTGTTGGCGGTAATTATGGACGTTCCAATTATGAACGTTTGTCTGTTCGTAGTAACTCTACTTATAAAGTATTCGAGGTTGAAGATCGTAAATATCTGAATGCAGTTACGGTAGGTGTAAACCTTGGTTATACTCGTGACCATTCAACCAGTGTTGAAGCTAACTCTGAGTATGGTTCTATTTTAGGTAGTGCTATTGCATTTTCTCCATTAGTTCCGGTTTATGCTTCTGAGGCAGAAGGAGAGTCAATCCTTGCTAGCTATCCCAATGCTATTGTGAAAGATGGTAAAGTGCTTTCTTTGCCGCCTTCAGGTTTCCAAGAATTGACCAATCCGGTTGCACAATTAAATAGACCGACATTGGGACGTAATAATTCAGATAAAATAGTGGGTACATTTTATGCTGAGCTGAATATTCTCCCCGGCTTAAAATTCCGTTCTAGTTATGGTGTGGATTTGGCTTTCTGGGGGTATGACGGTTATGGCTATCCCGATTATCTGGGTACAATGACCCATACAGACGCTAGCTGGGTTCAAAGTGAGATGAACCGTGGTATGCGTTGGCAGACAGAAAATTATTTCTCTTATAATCAGACTTTCGCTGAAAAGCATAATGTTTCTGTTGTATTGGGACAATCGGCTGCTCGCTATCGTTCACGTAATATTGGTGGTAAAGATTTTGATTTGTTTGATTTGAATCCTATTCATGCTAATATCGGATCTGCTACAGCTGCTGAAACAGAATCTATTTTATGGGGTGGAATAGGCGATGCAACTCATACTTCTATTGCCTCTTATTTCGGACGTATAGATTATAACTTTGCTGAACGTTATATGTTGCAGGTGACAGTTCGTCGTGATGGTTCTTCACATTTCGGTGCTAACAATAAGTGGGGTGTATTTCCGTCCTTCTCATTAGGTTGGAATGTTTGGAATGAACCTTATTTGGCAAAAATGAAACCTGAGTGGTTTGATGTTTTGAAATTCCGTTTTTCATGGGGGCAGAATGGTAATGAGTCTATCGGTGATTTCCGTTATCGTGCCTTGATGAGTGGTGGCCAAAACTATTATTTTGGTGGAAGTTATAAACCTAATATGAATGATTTTACGAAACCTGGTGAAAATGGTGGTGCGATGATATATGGTACTTCTCCGGCTGCTGCTGCTAATCCTGATATCAAATGGGAAACCTCCACACAAACAGACTTTGGTATAGACATGCGTTTCCTCAATCAGCGTTTGAGTTTTGGATTTGACTATTACTATAAAAAGACAACGGATATGTTAGCAGAAATGCCGGTTCCTACTTATATTGGTCAAAGCAAACCTTGGGGTAATTTAGGTTCTATGGAGAACTGGGGTATTGAAATGGAACTCGGCTGGAAGGATAATATCAAAGATTTCTCTTATTGGGTTAATACTAACTGGTCTTATTCGAGAAACAAACTGTTAGATCTGGGTAATGCTTCTGGTGAACAGAATTACGAGAGTGCAGGTGCTTCTGGTGTAGGTGATTATGTACATGCCAAGAACGGAGAGGTATGGCCTTATTTTTACGGTCGTAAGACAGATGGTATTTTCCAGAATTGGGATGAAGTGAACAGTTATGTGAATAAAGATGGTGAGCTCTTGCAACCTAATGCACGACCAGGTGATGTTCGTTTCGTGGATGTTACTAGTGATGGTGTTATCAATGACCAAGACCGTACTAAAATTGGTAAAGGTATGCCTGATTGGACCTTCGGTTTCTCGCTTGGTGCAGAGTGGAAAGGCTTCGATTTGAGTCTTTCTTTCCAAGGGACTTTGGGTAATGATGTATTTGATTTTGCGCAACGTGGTGATGTTCCTGCTATGAACCGTCCTTCTTGGATTATGGACCGTTGGCATGGGGAGGGTACTTCGAATCGTATTCCTCGGATGACTTCTGCCAATCCTAATGGAAACTGGACTTCTTCTGACCTTTATATTCACGATGGCTCTTATCTCCGTTTGAAGAATGCTCAGATTGGTTATACGCTTCCTGCAACTCTTACTCGCAAAGCTTCTATTCAGCGCTTGCGTCTTTATGTGGGAGCTGAGAACTTGATTACCATTACCGGTTATGAAGGATTTGATCCTGAACTGGCATCTGGTGGTTATACCACGTTGGGTGTAGACAAGGGTATCTATCCACAATCTCGTACAATCACAGTAGGAGCTAACATCACATTCTAAACATTAAAATTAATCAGATTATGAATAAATTTAAATTCTATATAGTAGCGGCAGTTTTGGCATCAGGCATGACCTTGACCTCTTGCGGCGATAGTTTCTTAAATCCTGATCCGGCATCAAAGGGTGCTGCTGGAGCAGCAGGTGACCCGATGAATATTAACTCTGGTCTAGCAGCAGCTTATCAAATTCTCTTGTTGGATTCATACGCAGGCGGTTCTTATGAATCATCTGTTTATATTGGTGACATTCAGAGCGATGATCTTTGGAAAGGTGGTGGTGATGCTCAAGATGGTATGTCAGGTATGAACTTGAATGTGTCGATGTTTACTACTACGGGTAATAGCACATTGCATGGTACTTGGAATATTTATACTTCTGGCATTACTCGAGTAAATAGTGCTTTGGGACTTTGTGAGACTGCTACGACAAACAACCCTGCAGAGTTGAAACTTATTTCACAGTACCGTGGTGAAGGATTTTTCCTGCGTGCCTATTATCTCTATATGTTGTGGAGAAGTTTTGGCTCTGTGCCTTTCCAGGAAACATTGTATGAACCTCCCTATGTTGGTCCGCAACTGAGTCCGGATGAGGTATATGCTCAAATTATCAAGGATGTGGACGCTTCTATCGCTAGCTTTAAAGAAGCTGAAGTGAAGTATTCTACAAATGGTGGAGCGAATAGCGGACGTGCTAGTCTTGCTGCTGCCTTGATGTTGAAAGCTCGTGTTGTCATGTATCAGAAAGATAATGCTAAATATGCGGAAGCAGCCAGTGGATTGGCTGAGATTATTGCCAGTGGTGAGTTTGAATTGACTTCTAAGTATGCTGATATTTGGGTAGATGAAGGCGAATTCAACAAAGAATCTATTTTTGAAGCCAATCACATTGGTGAAGGTAAGGACTGGGGAAATCAGTGGGCTACTGGTGGTACCAATCTTCCGGCTTACATTTCACCAAGTACTTTGAGTGATCCTACTAATACTTACGAAGACGGATGGGGATTTGGACCGGTGCGTGAAGAAACCTATGAAATGTTTGCTGCTGGTGATACTCGTCGCGAGGCCTCTATCCGTGATTATCGTGGTAAAGGTACTGGTGGCAATGTGGGTGACAAAGTGGAAATTGCGTCAGGAGGTTCTTATGTTATTCGTTTTCAGGATACGGGATTCTGGTTGGCAAAATATGCGGCTCGCAAGGGTTATCATAAACCGACGGGTACTATAGCTTTAAATTATTGTAATAATTTGCGTATTTTCCGTTATGCCGAGACTTTATTGGCATATGCTGAACTTGTAGGAGTGGAAGGTGTGGCTGAACAGAAAGGTATTTCTGCACAGCAATGCTTAGATATGGTTCGTGACCGCGCGTTTGGTGATACTAACCACCGTGTTGCAGTGAACAAACAGAATATTATCAATGAGAATCATTATGAATTTGTTGGTGAAGGACACCGTTATTATGATGTAGTTCGTTGGGGTATCACAGAGGTGTTGAACGTAGGCAATGTACCGGGAATAAATAGTGCGCGTACTTGGAAATCTCACAATAAATACGTGGCTATTCCGCAAGGTGATATTGATGCTACTAAGGGAACTGAATTTGAACTGAAACAGAATGAAGGTTATTAATCATCTATCAATAAAGGAATCATTATGAAAAAGAATCTATTATATGGCTTTTTTGCATTGAGCATGGCTATTATGGGGATATCGTCTTGTGCCCCAATGGACAGTGATGACCATAGTTTGGGAGGCTCTGTCGTTTCTCAAGATGCTTTGTCGCTGACAGTTAGTGAAGGAGCAGATAATACTTATACTATTACTAACTCTTCACAAGACTTGGATGATATTCGTTATTTTATCAGTACTGATGGTAAGAAATTGGAAGAGTTTGCCGTTGGTGCTTCCATCACTTGCCAATTTAAGAAGAAAGGTAGTTATCCGGTTTATTTGTATGCATTTTCTGCTTGTGACCAAAAGGTACTTTCTCATAATATCGAAGTAACTGAAAATTGGGTAGATCCTAATGCTCCTACAGATGATTCGACTGAATGGCTTGGTTTTACGGCAGGAACAAATCTCTTTGAGGGTACGTCAGCAACGCTTCGTTTTTGGTTTGCAGATGGCAGTTGGACTCAGATAGCAGATCCGGACAATGAAGGAGATGTGGCAACGGGCATTACTTTTACAATGAATGGCTGTGGTTCTGAGAGATGGCAGGCGCAGATGCAGGTTGAAAATACGGGTATCGTACTGTCGGCAGGTAAGACTTACGACTTCTCTGTTGTGATTAATTCGAGTGTGGATGGCGTTGGTGCGACGGTCAAGCCACAGAAAGAAGGTGATGATGGTACGTTCTTTACCGAAAATATATTCCCGTTACATAAGGGAAATAATGTAATAGCTTTAACTGGCTGTGTCGGATTTGATGGAAACCTCAAAGTGGCTTTTGACTTTGCGGGTGCACCAGAAGGTACAGTATTTACTGTTAAGAACTTTTTTATAACAGAGCATAATGATGCAAATGTCATTCCGTTGGATTATAATTCAGCTGATAATATCTGGAAAGCCATAGACGATACTCAAGCTTTTGAAATGTCTTTCTGGTGGGCAGATGCAGGCTGGGCTCAGATTGATGATCCTGGATTCGAGGCTAATGGTCGTATATATACTATTACGTCTAACTCAGCTACTGCTGCAGAGTGGCAGGCACAGAATGTGTTTAATACAACATCACTTGGTTTTTCAGCTGATGATGTGTTTGATTTCTCCTGTGTGGTAATGGCAACTGCAGATAGTCGTGTGACAGTGAAACTTTGTCAAATAGATGACGATGATAATCAGGCCTTTTATAAGAATGATGTTCAATTGAAGACTGGAAAATTGCAGATTATTAAGTTTGCAGATTGTAAGTTTGCTAAAGGTGCTGCGTCTCCTGTAAAATTGATTTATGATTTTGGTGGTTGTGAAGCTAGTGTTGATTTCGTAATTGCTAATATCACTATAATTAAGAAGTAATTAACTGTATACGAAAGCTACTTCTTTCTGGCATGAACTTACCGGAGAGGAGTGGCTTTTGTCTAAAATACATATAATGAAAAATATGTCTCTATTTTCTCTTTTATGTATGGCTGGCTTGTTACTGGCCTGTGGTGGTGGAGATGAAGGTTCAATACCTTCTGGAACACCGGATATACCCGAAACTCCGAATGAAGTGAAGCTGTCTGTATTACCGTCAGTCTTGGATGCTATGGCTTTAGAAGACACTTATGAGATAAAGGTAACAACGACAAGTGAGGGATGGACTGCTCATTCTACAGATGGATGGATAAGCCTTACTCTGGAAAATGGGGAAAGCAAGGAAGGAGTAATTAAAGTAACCGTAAAGGAGAACAAGGATGCCGAGCGTTATGGAAGGATGACTGTGACTTCCGGCACCCAAAGTGAATATGTGCAGGTAAAGCAGAAAGGTGGAATCAGATTTTCTGTACAAGAGGTACTTTGTACTTCAGGAGCAGGTAATGCTGAGGTGACGGTGTATGAAAGTGATGATTGGACTGTCCAATCTGATGCGGATTGGGTGACTGTGAGTCGCGATAAAGCACGCGTGATTGTTGCTTATACCGCCAATACTAGTTTGACAAGCCGTACGGCTACAATAGCGGTGACAGGAGAGGGACAAAAACGAATGTTTTTTGTCATTCAAGAGGGTGCTGAAATTACTGCCATACCAGAACGTGAAGGATATGAATTAGTTTGGCATGATGAGTTTACCGAAGGTACAGAGCTCAATGCCACTCATTGGAGACATGAAGTGCAGAATGCAGGTTGGGTAAACAATGAACTCCAAAATTATGTGGATGGAGCAGTCAATGGCAAGCGGGTGACAGAATTGTCAGATGGGAAGTTGCGTATTCATTGTTTTAAAGGAGATGATGGAAAGATATATTCCGGTCGTGTCTATGCCCATGAATCGGAGGGCTGGCTGTATGGATACATTGAAGCTCGCATGATGTTGCCTAAGGGTAAGGGGACTTGGCCGGCATTTTGGATGATGCCTTGTAATGTAGATTGGAATAAGGAGGGATGGCCAAAATGTGGCGAAATAGATATTATGGAAGAAGTAGGTGTGGTACCTAATGAAGTGTCTTCCAGTCTTCATGCTGAAGGACATAATCATACTAACGGCACACAAGTGACTCATGCTATGACGATTGAGAAAGCTGAAGGAGAATTCCATACTTACGCCATAGAATGGACTGCACAAAATATTACCACTTATGTGGATGGTAAAGTTCAACTCACTTATGATAATGATAATAAAGGGGTGGCCAATTGGCCATATGATAAACCATATTATATCATTTTTAACCTTGCCTGGGGAGGTAGCTGGGGTGGTATGCAGGGAGTTGATGAGTCTGCACTACCTGTTACATGTGTTATAGATTATATACGTGTGTTTCAGAAAAAGTAGTCATTAAAATTTAGGAGAATGGAAAAAATATTTAATAAGATTTGTTGTTTGTTCTCTCTTTTCTTTTTTGCTTGCTCTCCTTCTGTAGAGAACGGCATTAAGATAATAGAAATGGGTGATAGCTATGCGCTCTATATTGACGGAAGAGAAACCTATATTAAAGGCGTAGGCGGCACATATCGGTTGGACATTGCCGCCCAGAGTGGTGCCAATGCCTTCAGAACCTGGGGAGGTAATGTGGAGGAGATAAAGAAAAACCTGGCATTGGCTTCGGAGCACAACATGTACGTAATGCAGGGAATAGGCATGACCAAAGACTCCATACGCTATTACGATGATGAATATAAGAACAAGATGCGCGAAGAAGTCCGCTTGTTGGCAGAAACGTTCAAGAATGATACGAGTTTGCTGGCTTGGGGTATTGGCAATGAAATTGAGTTGGGAAATGCCAATATAGCTGCTGCATGGAATTTTGTGGAAGAACTGGCACAGCTGATTAAGTCGATAGACAAGCGTCATCTGGTTTCGACAGTGATTTCCTACAATCCGTCGGCATTGGATTCTGTGGCAAAGTATGCTCCATCTCTCGATTATGTGGGCATCAATGTATATGGTCCGATGGGAGAGGTGCAGATGGTTGTTGACAAGTCGGACTACAAGGGTGCATTTATGATTACCGAGTGGGGACCGACCGGTTGGTGGGAAACAGCTTCTACCGAGTGGAAAGCACCCATAGAGCAGACCAGTGAAGAAAAACGGCAGGTGTACGAAGAGCGTTATACGCAATATATTTCTGCCAATCCCCGTTGCTTGGGCTCTTTTGTATTCTTGTGGGGACAAAAAGAAGAACGTACGCCTACCTGGTTCAGTATGTTTGTAGAAGACACGGTGGATATGCTGCCTCTGAAAGGAGAAAAGACTCCTATGGTAGAGGCTATGCAAAGAGTGTGGACTGGTAAGGGACTGGATGAAACGGCTCCGGTAATTCTGGGTATGATGACTGTCAATGGGAAGAGTGCTATTGATAATGTCCGCATCAAGGCAGGTGCTTCATTGAAAGCAGAGGTTGCGGCCATAGACAAGGAAAATGATTCTCTGACTTATGTTTGGGAAGTGCTTAAAGAAGCTACAGTGCTGGGCTTTGGAGGTTCTTATGAACCGCGTCCGGAAAGAGTCGGTGAGGTGGCTATGTCAGATAAAAATGTGTATGAGACTGCAATTAAAGTTCCCGGAGAATATCGTTTGTACGTATATGTACTTGATAATACGGGCTTTGTCTCAACAGTAAATATTCCATTTCAAGTAATAGATTAAAGATGAAAACAATGAAAATGCTCTCTGCTTGTTTGTTGCTGCTTCCTTTTATATCTTGTACTCAAGTGCAGGATATAAAAAATGATGCAGTCATTGAGCGGAAAATAGAAACGCTATTGTCCAGTATGACATTGGAGGAAAAGATAGGGCAGATGAACCAGATTTCTTCTTATGGTAACATAGAGGATATGAGCGGATTGATAAAGAAAGGTGAAGTCGAGTCTATCTTGAATGAAGTAGATCCGGTGCGTGTCAATGCCTTGCAGCGTGTGGCAATGGAGGAGTCCCGCTTGGGCATCCCCTTGCTGATGGCGCGTGATGTGATCCACGGTTTCAAGACCATATTCCCTATTCCCTTGGGACAAGCGGCATCTTTCAACCCGCAGGTGGCTAAGGATGGTGCACGGGTAGCGGCTGTGGAGGCTTCTGCCGTGGGTATCCGCTGGACATTTGCGCCGATGATAGATGTGACTCGCGATCCCCGTTGGGGGCGTATGGCCGAAGGATGTGGCGAAGATACTTATTTGACTTCAGTGATGGGTGTTGCTATGGTTGAAGGTTTCCAGGGAGATTCGCTGAACAGTCCGACTTCCATAGCCGCATGTCCTAAACATTTTGTAGGTTATGGTGCTGCCGAGGGCGGGCGTGATTATAATTCCACTTTCATTCCGGAGCGTCGTTTGAGGGATGTATACCTTCCTCCTTTTGAAGCTGTGGCCAAGGCAGGGGCAGCCACTTTCATGACTTCGTTTAATGACAATGACGGAGCACCGTCTACCGGAAACACTTTTATTTTGAAAGATGTGCTTCGTGGTGAATGGGGATTTGATGGAATAGTAGTGTCAGACTGGGCCTCGGTGGCCGAAATGATAGCACATGGCTTTGCCGCCGATTCCGAAGAGGCTGCAATGAAGGCAGTGAATGCCGGTGTGGATATAGAGATGGTTAGCTATATGTTTGTCAAGGCATTGCCGGAACTGGTAAAAGAAGGTAAGGTCAAGAAGTCTGCCATAGACGATGCTGTGCGGAATATTCTGCGTATCAAATACCGGCTGGGATTGTTTGATAATCCTTATGTGGATGAAAAACGCATAGAGGAACTTTATGCTCCTTCTCATTTGGAGGCTGCCAAGCAAGCCGCAGTGGAATCGGCTATCTTGTTGAAGAATGAAAAGGAAACCTTGCCTTTGAAGTCTTCGGTAAAAACGGTTGCCGTGGTAGGCCCGATGGCAAATGCACCTTATGATCAATTGGGAACCTGGGTATTTGATGGTGATAAGACAAAAACTGTAACACCGCTGACTGCCATCAAGGAATTGGTGGGCGACAAAGTACAAGTGATATACGAACCGGGCCTGACTTATAGCCGTGACAAAAATATGACCGGTGTAGCCAAAGCCGCCACGGCTGGCGCACGTGCCGATGTTATTCTGGCGTTTGTAGGCGAGGAAGCCATTCTTTCCGGAGAGGCACATTGTCTGGCAGACTTGAATTTGCAGGGTGCACAAAGCGAGCTGATTGCTGCTTTGGCAAAAACGGGTAAACCGGTAGTTACCGTCGTAATGGCAGGGCGCCCGCTGACCATAGGAAAAGAAGTCGAACTCTCGTCTGCCGTGCTTTATTCGTTCCATCCCGGAACTATGGGAGGACCGGCGTTGGCCGATCTGCTGTGGGGCAAAGCTGTGCCAAGCGGTAAGACACCGGTGACTTTTCCGAAGATGGTGGGACAAATACCGGTTTATTACGCCCATAACAATTCCGGGCGTCCGGCTACACGGAATGAAGTCTTGCTGAATGACATTCCGTTGGAAGCAGGGCAGACTTCGTTGGGATGTACCTCTTTCTATATGGATGCAGGTTTCGATCCGCTGTATCCTTTTGGCTATGGTCTGTCGTATACAACGTTCAAATATGACAATGTGAAGCTTTCCTCTGCCAATTTGAAGAAGGAAGATGTGCTGACTGTGACTTTCGACCTTGAGAATACCGGAAAGTATGAAGGTACCGAGGTAGTCCAGCTTTATGTGCAGGATAAGTTTGCTTCGGTGACCCGTCCGGTGAAAGAGCTGAAACGTTTTGCCCGCGTCACATTGAAGCCTGGCGAGAAGAGAAATGTATTGTTTGAACTTCCGATAAGTGAACTTGCTTTCTGGAATATAGATATGGTGAAGACGGTAGAAGCCGGAGACTTTGCTCTTTGGGTGGCACCTAATAGCCAAAGTGGAGAAGAAATTTTCTTTTCGTTGGACTGACGTTAATTAACCAGAATTCGATATAAGACTTTGCTTATAACTGGTATGAACAGAAGTAAATGGTTAAGCAGTGCTATCTTAATTCTCCTCCTCCAACTGGAGGAGGGGAATTGGGATAGTACTTTTAACTCATAATGATAAGAAACGGATAAAAGTCTTATATCGAGCTCAGGCTAATTAATAGATAATTCGGGACTTATTGTTTCTTTGGCATTGGGAAGGCTGGGTTCCTCGGTGCCGAAGGGGGTGTTCCCCGGTGCCGAGCCCTTTGTTCCCCGGTGCCGAACCTTTTGCTCCCCGGTGCCGGAGAAATACCCCGTTCAAAGTTCATCATAAGCCCCACTTTCCCGCAAAGGAAGACACCGGCAAATCACTTATCCCTCATCACTTATCCCTCATCACTTTCTTATATCCATACACCGCATTGTCTCCCAGTTCTTCTTCGATACGGAGCAGTTGGTTGTACTTAGCCATACGGTCTGAGCGGCTCAGTGAACCGGTCTTGATCTGACCGCTGTTGGTGGCTACGGCTATGTCTGCGATAGTTGCATCTTCCGTTTCACCGGAGCGATGGGAAGTTACGGTGGTATATCCGTGGCGGTGTGCCATTTCGATGGCATTCAGAGTTTCGGTCAGCGAACCGATTTGATTTACCTTAATCAGTATGGAGTTGGCGCAACCTTTTTCGATACCCATTGCAAGGAAGTCCACATTGGTGACGAACAAATCGTCTCCTACCAACTGGCAACGGTTGCCGATACGGTCGGTCAGTTTTTTCCAGCCGTCCCAGTCGTTCTCGCTCATGCCGTCTTCGATAGAGTCGATAGGATACTTGTTAATTAATTCTTCCAAATAGTCAATCTGTTCTTCAGCTGTGCGTTTCTTTCCTTTTTCGCCTTCGAATTTAGAGTAGTCGTAGATTCCATCATGGTAGAATTCTGAAGAAGCGCAGTCCATGGCAATCATTACGTCTTTGCCCGGTTCATATCCGGCAGCCTTGATAGCGGCAATGATGGAGTTCAAGGCATCTTCCGTACCTTCTAGATTGGGGGCAAAACCACCTTCATCACCTACGGCAGTGCTGAGGCCGCGGTCTTTCAGGACTTTCTTCAGTGCGTGGAATACTTCGGCACCCATACGCAGGCCTTCACGGAAGGAAGTGGCACCTACGGGGCGTATCATGAATTCCTGGAATGCAATGGGAGCGTCACTGTGCGAACCGCCGTTGATGATATTCATCATCGGTACGGGCATCACATAGGTGTTTGTACCACCGATATAACGGTAGAGTGGAATGTCAAGATAGGCAGCGGCAGCTTTCGCTACGGCGAGTGATACGCCGAGAATGGCATTTGCTCCCAGATTGGATTTTGTTTTGGTTCCGTCCAGTGCCAGCATGGCATGGTCGATACCCATCTGGTCGAGAGCCGACATGCCGATTAGTTTGGGGGCAATGATATTGTTGATGTTGTTTACGGCTTTCAGCACACCTTTTCCTCCGTAGCGTTTCTTGTCACCGTCGCGCAGTTCCAATGCCTCGTGTTCTCCCGTGGATGCTCCCGATGGGACAGATGCACGGCCTATGAAGCCGGATTCCAGAATTACGTCTACTTCTACAGTTGGATTGCCTCTTGAATCGAGGATTTCACGTCCATTAATCTTTTCTATTTTCATATTCAGTCAGTTTTTGTTATAAACTACCTTACTAACAAATAGAATGAGGAATTGTTTCTTGTCTCTAATCTGAACAGAGAACTTTCGTCAAATGAGATGTTGGAGAGGTCGCAATACTCAAAACGTACATCGGTGAAGTGGCAGGCTTTCAGCTTGCAAGTGTTGAACTGGATGTGGCTGAAAGTACAGTTGGCGATGCTTTTGTAGGAGTACTCCATGTGTTCCTCCGTCCGCTTGCCGAAATGACGGTTTCTGACGGTTTCTTCCGTATCCAGCCATTCTCCCAATGACTTGGAACTTTCATTTTGTCCCTCTAAGGCAGGAGAGATGATGCGTACGGGAGGCATGACAAAGGGTTTGTTGGGTCTCATAGGGGAGTTTGGGGTTATATACAGCGTCCGAAAGCACCTCCGATGAAGGCGGCAAGGATTCCTAATGCGATACTTAATAAGGTATATAGGGCAAACATTCCGTAGAATCCTTGCTTTATCAGAATCAGCCCGTCATTGCTGAAAGTGGAGAAGGTGGTGAATCCTCCACACAGACCGGTAGTCAGCAGCAACCTTACCTCGGTAGAGAGGTTGAAACGGGCTGATAAGGTGTAGAACATTCCGATGAGGAGACTTCCGAGGATGTTGACCGTGAAAGTAGCCCACGGGAAGGAGTAGGGGACTATGCGCTCGTGGAGCATCATCTGCACGCAGTAACGCAGTACACTGCCGGTACCTCCGCCAAGGAATATAGCTATCAGTAATTTAGTCATAGGTTGTCCGGATATGGTTTTGACTGCAAAGGTAGTGAAGACGAAGGAATCTCAGCAAATCATAGCCCGAAATTTCATAAAGCGGTTCAGTCCTTCTGTCAATGTGGCACGCGGGCAAGCGATATTCCAGCGCATGAAGCCTTCGCCCTCCGCACCATACATTGTGCCGGCGTTGAGCCACAATCCGGCTTTATCGATCAACTGCTGTTCGAGTTCTTCAGATGTCATGCCGAGCTTGCGGCAGTCCATCCACACAAGATATGTTCCTTCTAATACAGTGATAGGGAAATCCGGCAGATGCTCACGGCAAAACTCCTGCATATATAGATAATTCGTGTGCAGATATTCGATAAGTCGGTTCAGCCATTCCTCGCCTTCATTATAAGCAGCTTGAGTAGCGATTACACCGAAGGGATTGACATCACATACTTCGTTATCATTGATGGCCCGGTCAATCTGTGCCCGACGGCCGGTATCGGCACAGACAATGTTTGCAATCTGCAATCCGGCGATATTGAACGCTTTGCTGGGCGATATACAAGTTACCGAATTTTGAAGGAATTCATCCGAAATAGAGGCAAACGGTGTGTAGTGATGCCCCGGGAAAACCAGCTCACAATGAATTTCATCCGAAACGACCGTAACACCGTGGCGGATGCAAATCTCACCGATGCGGATAAGCTCTTCACGTCTCCAGACCCTTCCGGCCGGATTATGGGGATTGCACAGAAGCATCACTTTCACTTTCGGATCGGCAACCTTTCTTTCCAAATCATCGTAATCGATAATAAAGGTATTGTCGATATGCACTAATGGTGAAGTCGTTATCTCGCATCCGTTGTTGCGAATTGACGAGAAGAAACAATTGTAGACAGGAGTCTGCACCAATACTTTATCGCCCGGCTTGGTCAAAGCCTTGATGATGGCCGATACAGCCGGTACTACGCCCGAAGTATAAATAATCCATTTCCGGTCTATCGTCCAGTTGTGACGCCGTGCAAACCAATTCGTAACAGCTTGGTAGTAGCTGTCGGGCACACGGGTATAACCGAAAATGCCATGCTCCACTCGGCGGCGCAGGGCATCGACGATTGCGGGTGCCGTATGGAAATCCATATCGGCCACCCACATAGGCAACACATCTTCACTCTTTGCACTGTCCCATTTGTAGGAATCGGTTCCTCGTCGTGAAATTTGTTTATCGAAGTCGTATTTCATTGTCTATTCGTTTTTATCGCTGAAGCAGGTTTGCTTATCTCTGAGAAGGATTTCACAATCGGCAGGAGCCTTGATGTTCTCGTCAATCGTCACAGAACCGAACTCATCGGCCACGATACGTCCCGATATCGGATTTTTAATGTTCGTAATTGCTCCGCGGATATCGGCGTGCAATGTACTGTACTCGAATGCACGGTCACAATCGGACCCGAAAGTACAGTTTTCCAACACGAGGTCGTGCGCATAGCAGAGGGGCTGTTCGCCCGTAATGTGGCAGTTCACCAAACGCAGGTTCCTCGAGTGCCAGCCGAGGTATTCGCCGTTGAGCTCGGAATCGTAGACGGTTACATTCTCCACCTCCCAGAAGGCATCCTTTGTCGTAATCTTGGCGTTATGAATCTCCACATTCTTCACGTACTGGAATACATACTTGCTGTCGCTCTCCAGTCCGTCCACATAAATGTCGTTGCTGAACATGAAAGGGTAGGTACCACCGTGCAGTTTGAGGTTCTTGATGCGGATACGGTTGCAACGCCAGAACACTTCGTCGGCATCGTTCATCGTTACGTTCTCAATGTCGATGTCGTTCATTTCACGGAACATTTTCGGTGCATCGATAATCGTGTCGGTCATTTTCAGATGGTCGGAGTACCACAGAGCCGAGCGGCCTCCTACATCGAAATAACAACGGTCGATCTTGAAGCCGTGTACATGCCAAAAAGGATAGTTTCCCTCAAAACGGCACTCGAACGCTTCGATATTACTACACTCTTTGATCGCCGATTCACCGGCACGGATAATAACATTCTCCAAACGGAGATTGTGGGACTCAAACAAAGGACGTTCGCCTCCAAATTCAGTGTTTTTAATCAGTTGCATATTATATGATAGATTTTGTTTCCTTTTCACATTGCAAAGTTACGGAAGATTGTGGAGAGGTTGGGTAGATGAATTACGGATTGTATAACCTCAATTACAGAAGTCATCTTACACTCTTTTTCATCCACCGTTCCCGTTTCAGACGGACCAGGAAGATTGCACCCCGAAAACACAACTCGACACACATGGCAATCCACACCCCTTTCAACCCCAGTGATGGAGCGAGCAAAGCAGCCAATGACAGACGCACAGCCCAGATACTGAAAAAGTTCATCAGACACGGCACAAGGGTGTCGGCCGCTCCGATAAAGACGCCGTAGGCGACAATCGAGGCAGCAAACATCGGTTCGGCAAATGCCTCGATGCGCAGAGCCATCACGCCCAATTGCCGGATCTCCTCTACGGGGGTCATCAAGCCGATAATCTGAGGCGCGAATATATACATGAGTATGCCCATTAGACCCATGACAGCCATACCCATGAATACGGTAATATGGGCAAAACTACGAGCCAGTTTCCAACGTCCGGCACCGATACTCTGTCCGACCAGTGTCGTGGCGGCATCGGCAATCCCGTAACCGGGCATATAGCAAAGGCTCTCGGCCGTGATAGCGAACGAATTGGCTGCAATGGCGAAAACGCCCAGCGGAGCCACGATAACCGTTGTCATGATTTGTGCGCCGCAAATGACGATATGTTCCAAGCCCATCGGGAAACCGATATGGAGCGCCTTTTGCAAGGTTGCTGCTTGCGGTCGGAAACTGCCTCGTTCTCCGGTCAGCTTCAATTCATCGGAACGAGTCCAAAGGTACCACAGCAATATTCCGGCAACTACGGCTT
>CAJJYX010000051.1 GCA_905197435.1 uncultured Bacteroides sp. | reverse complement strand
TGAATGGAGAGGAACGGACTGCGAACGTCTTGTTGGTGCATCACGAGCTGTCCGTTCCATAACCCACCAAGAAAGGAGGTCGAGGCAAAGATACAAATTTGAATTGAAATCAGAGTGTGTCTTCTGCCATTTCGATAGAGATGGTAAGAAATGAGTTCTCCAAGATTTTTATATCTTGATACTGGTACACAAGTCTTATGCTTGTGGTAAATGATAAAAAATAGAAAAATCTTATACTAATAAAACTGAAGAATAGTATGAAGAAAATGGTTAAGATAGCTTTTGTTGCAGCATTTGTGGCGATTGCAGGTTATGGTGTCTATATCACCCAAGGTATTGATGCTATATCAGATTTGTCACTGGCTAACGTAGATGCTTTGGCTTCATCTAATGAATATGAACCAGGCAATGAATGCAGTGGCTGCATAATGAATTGCGTTTATATTTGTAAAGTGTTTGGAGATTGGGGTGGCTGTATTGGCGATCCTTTTGTACATCGAGCTTAAAAATGAAATGATTATGAAGTGTTTTGCTAAGCTAAGTATGATTCTGTTCGTTGCCGCAGGCATTGGATGGAGTATTAATGGAGAATATAATAAGCCATCTTTATCTGATTTAACATTGAATAATATATGTGCGTTAGCTAATAGTGCTGAATCAGGAGATGAATGTAAAGGATGTGCAAGCAGTCTCTATATCTGTAGATATTATGGTGATTGGGGAGGATGCTTAGGCACAGCTTATATTTTTGAAGTATAAAAGAAGAAGATTATGAAGAAGATTTTTGTTTTATTTGTAGGAATTGTAGTAGTTGCGTTAAATATTTTGTTTTCGAAAGGAAAAGATTCAATGATGCAGGAACTGCTGTTTGAAAACGTTGAGGCAATGGCTGAACCTGAAGTTGATATTGAAGCTATTTGCATGGGGTCAGACGGAATATGTATTGTTTATTCTAACGGTTTTTTTATTCGTGGACAAAGAGTAGCTTAAGAATTCGTAGGTACACTCTATGAGTTGGTATGAAAATGGAGGAATCTGTGGTATAACAGATTCCTTCTTAGGGAAATTTTATTAATAAATTAGGGAAACATGAAATTAATTAGGTTAAACAGCTTTTTATATTTGTTCTGCATATTGAGTGCTTTTGCATCATGTGTGCAAAAAACAGATAATAGTGTAGAAGATTGGGATCGTACTTTTATAAATACAAAGAAGCTTATTTCAGAGTCTTGTTTGGATAGAGAATTAATTTTGGGACGTCCTTTTTTAATCCAATATGTAGATTCATCTTTGCTTATTTATGATGATATTGGAGATTCTCTTTTTCTTTTGGTTGATTTGAAAGAAAACGATAGGGTTTATCGTTTTGGACAAAAAGGTGAAGGAAATAATGAATTCTTGCAAGTTTTTGCTTTCTGTAATATGAAATCCGATTCTATTCTTGGTGTTTATGATGCATATAAACGTGAATTACGTGAGATAAATTTAGATAAGGTTAAGCGTGGAGAAATGAATTTTCCAGTTGTTTTTAAAGATACTTTATCGAGTATTAAGCTATCCCCGACAAAATATGACGCATATCTTGGATTAGGATTCTATGAAAGTAACATGTTGAGCCTTACGGATAATTCTATTGGAAGTAAGTTCTTTTTTGAATATCCTTATGAAGATAGTCGCGAGAAAGCTATTCCAAATCGTTTGCGAGGGATGGCTTATCAAGGGACTTTGTGCTCTAATCGGTCATTGGACAAATTCTTGTATGCTGTGCGTAGTGCTCCTATCTTTATGCTGTTTTCTGTAAATAAAGATGGAATTGAGAAAACTTATGAATTGATAGGTGGATATCCTAATTATGTTACAGAAGAAACAGGTGAATATCGATCGGCTCCAATGAGTGCAGATAATAAAATGTCTTTTACCATGGCATACGCAACGGATAATTATATTTATCTGCTGTATTCCGGAAAGAATTTTAGAGATGCTGGTATGGATGCATTTAAAGCTAATGTCATTTATCAATTATCTTGGAATGGAAAACCGATAAATAAGTTTGAAACAGATTATCCACTGACAAATTTTTGTGTTTCTGATAATGATGATGTCTTGTATGCTTTGGCAGATAAAGGTGAAGTGGAAATAGTACAGTACACTCTGAAAGATTAAGTATGAAAAGAATTTTATGTATATTGGCGATTATAGCAACATTGCTGTCTTCATGTGTGCATACCCAAAAGAAAGAACTGTTGAAATTGATTTATGAGTGGCAGGGTAGGGAGATTCTTTTCCCTACAGATGTTACATTCGAAAGGATAGACGGGAAGGCAGTTTGTTTGGATTCATTCAATTGTACTTATAAGGTGTTTACTTATGTTGATTCAATAGGATGCATGAGTTGTAAGTTGAAATTGTCAGAATGGAACGATTTTATGTCTATGGTTGATTCGCTTTATCCAAATACCGTTTCTTATCAGTTTATTTTTCAACCGTATAAGATTGGAGAATTGCAATTGATACTAAAACGTGAAAAGTTTTCAGCTCCAATATGCATTGATAAAAAAGGAAAATTTGAAGACTTGAATGAATTTCCTAAGAATGCATCTTTCCAAACGTTCTTGTTAGATGAAAAGAATAAAGTTCTAGCTGTTGGAAACCCAATTAATAATGTCAAGATAAAGGAATTATATTTGGATGTTATTTCTGGAACTTCAATGACCAACAAGAGAGGGGCAATCGTCAAAACTAAGATTGATGTAGAAAAAACAGCTTTGTATTTAGGTCGTTTTGATTGGAAAGAGGATCGAAGGGGACGTTTTCTCATAAAGAATAGCGGAGACAAACCATTGGTTATACAAGATGTTACTACTTCTTGTGGTTGTACTACCGTAACTTATTCAAAGAAACCGGTATTACCGGGTAAGGAAATAGATTTGGAAGTGGTTTATAAAGCCGAGCATCCAGAGCACTTCAACAAGACGATAACGGTATACTGCAATGCAGAAACTTCTCCGTTGGTTTTGAAGATTAGCGGAGATGCAAAATAGCTGATTGGTGTGATGAAGGAGCGATTACAATTGAGAAAATGGCTGAACGGAATAACGAACGTATTGTTCTGTCTGTGCCTGCTTGTTGTGATACTGATAGTATTGCAGGTGTTTGTGGTGACCTCCTTCAGGATACCGTCGGACTCGATGGAACCGTCGTTGCTGGCAGGTGACAATATTCTGGTAGATAAATGTTCGGGAGGAGCACGTCTGTTCAATGTGCTTGATGCCGTGGAAAAAAAAGATATAAAGATATGCCGTATGCCTGGATGGAGAAATTACCAGCGGAATGATGTGCTGGTGTTCAATTTTCCTTATCCGGGCAGGTGGGACAGCATTGCGCTGGACGTGATGTTGTATTACGTGAAGCGTTGCATCGCCGTGCCGGGTGATACGCTGGAGATAAGGAATACACATTATCGTGTGTCCGGATTTGACGGCATTCTGGGGAATGTGCAGGCACAAGAAGAACTGGGCAAATTAATATCCTCGGGAATGGTGGAGGAGCAGGACCTTGTTCTCAAGAGTTTTCCCGACAATGGCTGTAATGGATGGAACATAAGCGAGTTCGGTCCTCTTTATATACCGGTCAAAGGTAGTGTGGTAGGAATGAATCCGGAAACGCGGTTGCTGTATAGGAATGTGATAGAGTGGGAACAGAAAAAGAAACTGACATTGCATGGAGACACGGTTCTGCTGGGGGACAGCGTGATACACAATTACCGTTTTTGCGAGAACTATTATTTCGTATCGGGCGACAAGATGATGAATTCAAAGGATTCCCGCTACTGGGGATTGTTGCCGGAATCGTTTATCGTTGGTCGGGCCGTCAGGATATGGAAGTCGAAAGGAGCCTATGGCGCAATGAGATGGGGAAGAGTATGGAAAAGAGTGGAATAGGGCTGATGGGGAAAAAAGTAGCTGACATACTTTGTTGGGTTGCGGTCACTGTTTGGCTTTTACCGGTTTGCTGCGTTTCTGCCAGACTTCCTGCCGGAGAGGTGGTGGGGCAATGGGTGTGGTTGGACAAGGTATTTCTCGGGACGTTGCCGTGTATCCTTTTGGCACTTTTGGCAGGACGGGGCAGAGCATTTAGGACATCGTTCTGTTCTGCCGTGGTCTGTGTTGTGATTCTGTTGGGAGGTGTTCAGGCAGTTTGGGGGTTGCGCCAGCTCTATGGCTTTACGGCTTCCGGTCACTCCTTATATGCTATGACGGGAAGTTTCTTTAATCCCGGACCTTATTCGGGCTATCTGGCAATGGTGCTTCCGGTATGTCTGTATCAATGGCTGACCGGTGGTAAGGCGAAGCGGAGGGTTGCCGGTGGAGTGATGTTGCTCATCCTTTGTGTGCTTCCGGCAGGGATGAGCCGTTCGGCATGGTTGGCGGCAGGAGTTTCGTGTTTGTGGGTATATGGCTGTTATGCCGGATGGGGAATCCGCTTCCGGCTGCTGTGGATATGCCATTGGCAACGGGTGGCGATGGCAGTAGTTGGCGGATTGTGTCTCTTGGCGCTGGGGGGCTGGTTGCTGTTTGCTTTGAAGCCCGATTCTGCACGCGGTCGTCTGTTCATGTGGAAGATGGCTTGCAGTGCTATCGCAGAGAAACCTTTCACTGGTCATGGCATCGGTAGTTTTGCAGCCGCCTATGGGGATGAGCAGGAACACTATTTTGCGGCAGGTGATTATGCGTTGTGGGAAGAACGCGTGGCGGGAAGTCCGGAGTATGCTTTCAATGAGTACTTGCAGGCTGCGGTGGAGCTTGGCATCCCTTTGGCTTTTTGTTTGCTGGCCGTGATTATTGCATGCTTGTGTGTAGGGATACGTAAAGGGCGTTATGGAATCTGCGGAGCCGTCCTTTCTTTGATGGTTTTTTCCTTTTCTTCATATCCTCTGCAACTTCCGGCATTCGTCGTAACGTTTGCAGGGTTACTGTTGGCTTGTATACTGGGTAACAACCGTTGGGAATGGTTGGGATTGGCCATATTGGCGGGAGGCATCGGTGGTATTCGCTTGAAGGACGATTTGCGGACAGAACAGGCTTGCCGGGAATGGATGAACGCGAAGGTGCTGTATAATGCGGGTGGTTACCAATCTGCCGTGAAGGATTACGGGCGGCTTTATCCTTTGTTGAAAAAACGCGCCGCATTTTTGTTCGAATATGGTCACGGGCTGCACAAGCAGCAGGAGTTTGAAGCCTCCAACCGTATTTTGAAAGAAGCTTTACAGCTCAGTTGTGACCCCATGATACTGAATGTGATAGGCAAGAATTAGCAACAGATGGGCGACTGCCTGTCTGCGGAAGACTGGTTTATCCGCTCCACTCATCGGTTGCCGGGACGGATTTATCCCTATTACCTGCTTGCGAAGCTTTATGTGGAGCCAAGCTTCAGGCAACCGGATAAGTTTGAGAAGATGAAACGGATGGTGCTGACGAAAGAGCCGAAAGTACAATCTACGGCAATACGGCAGATGAGGGAGGAAGTGAAGAAGATGGGTAATGATAAATAGAAAGATATAATGGGAAGACTGTTTTTTGACAATATGAATAAAGTATTTTGTCTGCTCTTTTGCTATTTTATTGCAGTTGGCTGCTGTAGAAATGATTCTCGGCTGGAAAGGGCGCTCGTGTTAGCCAAGGATAATCGGGGTGAGCTGGAGCGGGTGCTTGCATACTATCGCATGGATTCATTGAAATTGCAAGCGGCAAAGTTCTTGATAGAGAACATGCCGGGGCATCTCTCTTATCAGGGGAATGAGATAGACAGATACTATGATGCTGTGGATGCTGTCTTACAGGAGAAACACGGGATTCCGATACGTGAATTGGTGGAGGAGATGAACGGAGTGGGACGCAGGTTCACCAAGAAATATAATATGGTTTCCGACTTGGAGGTGGTAACGGCCGATTATCTGATAGAGAACATAGAAGACGCTTTCCGCCAGTGGGAAAAAGGGAGTTGGAGCATGCATGTCTCTTTTCAGGATTTCTGCGAATGGATGCTTCCGTATAAAGTTGTGGAACTGCAACCTTTGGACGGATGGCGCTTTTATCTGAAGAAGCGGTTTGACAAGGGGCTGGAAAACCTGCAATACTGCTATATGTACGAGAAGTCGGCTGTATGGGCTACGTGCTGTATTAACTCTAATCTGAAAGACAGCATAAGGCCGGATTTGCGTGGCAATGAAATGTTCCCGATTCATCGACTGTCCACTAAATTGCGGATGCCATTTGGAGTATGCCAGGATTATGTGGAGGTTGCTGCTGCGGTGCTTAGGAGTGAGGGCATTCCGGTAGCTATCGACTTTACTCCCCAATGGCCTTTTCGCGAGAAAGGGCATTCCTGGAATGTGGTATTGGCAAACAGCGGCAAGCCTATTCCCTTTAGCGGGGTTGAGAGCAATCCGGGAGAACCGCACAAGCTTGATGAAAAAATGGCAAAGGTTTATCGGAATACGTATGCTGTCAATCCTGATTTGGAAAAACTGCATCAGAGTGAACGGTTTGTACCGCAAACCTTCCGGACGTTATGTATTAAGGATGTTACAAACGAGTATATGGTGACATCTGATGTGGAGGTAGAGGTGGATAGAGAAAACGGCAGTTATATTTATCTGGCCATGTTCGATAATAAAGCGTGGAATCCTGTTGCTTTTGCAGAGGTTCGTTACCGCAAAGCTTTGTTCCGGAACTTGGGACGCGATGTCTTGTATCTCCCGGTGGGCTATCAGCATCACGCAGTTGTTCCTTTGGGTAATCCTTTTGTGCTGACTTCAAAAGGTGAGGTTCAGTGGATTGTTCCGCAAAAGGAGACTAAGGAGGAAATAGTACTCTATCGGAAATACCCGCTTTTCCCTCATGTACAGAATATCATTCATCATGTGGTCGGAGGGAAGTTCCAAGTTGCGAATTGTGCAAATTTTGAGGACTCGATAACCCTTCATGAGATAAAAGAGCGGGGTACGAAAGGGGTGGAAGTGGTGCTTACTCCTTCCACAAAAGCTTATAGGTATTGGCGTTACTACCAGCCGTGTAAACTTACTTTTTGCAACATGGCTGAAATGACTTTCATTGATAAAGCTTCGCATAGCCCGATTGTGGGGCGTATTATAGGTACGGAAGGTTCCATTTGGAATGAATCGCATACTCGTAAGGAGGCAGTTTTTGATGGTGATTTGTTGACTTTCTTCAATGCTCCTGTCGATTCCGGTGGATGGGTTGGTATGGATTTTGGACATCCTGTTGCAATGGAGAAGATTATCTATACCCCACGGGGCGATGGCAATACAATCGGCATAGGCGATACTTACGAATTGTTTTATTGGAAAGATGGGAGATGGATTTCTTTGGAAAGACAAGTGGCAACAACAGTTCTGCTGCGCTTCAGGGATGTGCCGGCAGATGCTATTTACTGAAAAACTTGTCGAGAGGAGTGGAAGAGAGGGTTTTCCTTTATAAAAATGGTAAACAAGAGTTTTGGTAAATGGTATATTTGATTGACTGTTATGAGGAAATATTATATAAATGTTAGTTTATTCTTTTGAATTGATTAAATTTGTCAATTTATAATTGAATATGAATATGAAGACACAAAACTATCGATTCCTGCTATGCATGGTCATTGCCCTGCTTGCTGCCTGCTCTGATGCAGGAAAGGGAAAAGAGCCCGAAGAAGGGATGGCAACCGTCTTGCCGGGTGAAAGCAATGAAGTGACCGTGAAAGTGCTGAAACGGGGAACTTTTGAACATGAACTGGTGAGCAACGGGAAGGTGACGGCCGGAGCCATGGCGGATTTGCGGTTTGAGACGGCAGGCGTAGTGCTGCATATCCATGTGAAGAACGGTGACTATGTGCACAAAGGGCAGAAACTGGCGGAGCTGGACAAGTTCCGCCTGAAGAACAAGACCGCGCAGGCAAAGGATGCTTTGGAAAAAGCCGGGCTCGAATTGCAGGATGTATTGATAGGGCAGGGGTATCCGGTGGGGGATACCTCCAAAGTGCCTGACGACATCATGAAGCTGGCTCGCGTGAAGAGCGGTTATGACCAGAGCCTCGCCCAGTATGAGCTTGCTGCGTATGAAGAAGAACATGCCACGCTGGTTGCGCCTTTCGACGGAGTAGTGGCGAACCTTTTCTCCAAACCGTTCAACGAGGCAAATACCTCGGAAGCCTTCTGCTCCATTATCGGTACTCAAGGCATGGAAGTGGACTTTACGGTGCTGGAAAGCGAACTGCCGTTGATAAAGAATGGCGATAAGGTAATCATTGTCCCTTATTCGGATGCCGGCTCAAGGCAGGAGGGGCGCATCATTCAAATCAACCCTTTGGTGGACGACAAGGGGATGGTTAAGGTGAAGGCCTCTACCGATGGCAAGGGACGGCTGTTCAGCGGGATGAACGTGAGGGTGAACGTGCACCGCTCTTTGGGCGGGCAGCTTGTAATCCCGAAGAGCGCCGTGGTGCTGCGTTCGGGCAAGCAGGTGGTGTTTACCCTGAAAGAAGGGAAGGCACAGTGGAACTATGTGCAGACCGGACTGGAGAATGCAGAAAGCTATAGTATGGCTGACGATGCCTTGAAAGAGGGCGATACGGTCATTGTGACGGGAAATGTGAATCTGGCACATGAGGCACCGGTGAAGGTGGTTGATAGGTAATGAGTGATAAGTGGTAATTCAAAATTCATAATTCAATTGATAAAGTTCTTGATACAGCGGCCTATTGCCGTACTGATGGCATTTACTGCATGCTTCATCGTCGGGCTGGTGACTTACTTCACCCTGCCGGTATCCTTGCTGCCCGATATTGCCATTCCGGAAATTACCGTGCAGGTGTCTGCGCAGAACACCTCGGCGCGTGAGTTGGAGAATACGGTGGTGAAACCGCTTCGCCAGCAGCTTATCCAGGTGGCGAAACTTAAGGATATGAATAGCGAGACGCGAGACGGGGCAGGCATCATCCGCCTGGGCTTTGATTACGGCACGAATACCGACCTTGCCTTCATCGAAGTGAACGAGAAGATTGACGCCGCCATGAACTATCTGCCCAAGGACACCGAACGCCCGAAGGTGATAAAGGCAAGTGCGACGGATATTCCCGTCTTCTACCTCAACCTGACATTGAAGAGCGACAGCACATACGGCAAGACGGACGGACGCGCGTTCCTTGATTTGTGCGAGTTTGCCGAGAATGTGATAAAACGCCGCATCGAACAGTTGACCGAGGTAGCGATGGTCGATGTCACGGGGCTGCTGGAACGCCAGTTACAGGTTGTGCCCGATCCGGACAAACTGGCCATACTGGGGCTCTCCATCGAAGACATAGAAAATGCGCTGGCCCGGAACAATGTGGAGCCGGGCAGTATGACCGTACGTGACGGCTACTATGAATACAATATCAAGTTCTCGACCTTGCTGCGGACAGAAGAGGACGTAAGGGACATCCTTCTGCGCAAGGAGGGGCGCATCATCCGCCTGGGTGACTTCTGCCGGGTGGAGACTGTACCGGCCAAGGAGAAAGGTGTCTCCATGAGCAACGGCAAGCGTGCCGTCACACTGGCTGTCATCAAGCAGGCCGATGAGAATATGGATGACATGAAGCTTGCCGTCAACCGCACGATGGACTATTTCAGGCAGGTATATCCCGACATTGATTTCAGTGTCAGCCGCAACCAGACGGAACTGCTGGACTATACCATCTCCAACCTGCAGCAGAACCTGTCGTTGGGCTTTCTCTTCATCTGCATTGTGGCGGTGCTCTTTCTGGGGGATATCAAGTCACCGTTCATCATCGGCCTGAGCATGGTGGTGTCCATTGTAATCTGTTTCTTGTTTTTCTATCTGTTCAGGATGTCGCTCAATATCATTTCTTTGTCCGGGCTGATTCTGGCATTGGGCATGATGGTTGACAGCAGTATCATCGTCACGGAAAACATCTCGCAGTATCGCGAACGGGGCTATTCGCTGAAACGGGCTTGCGTGGCGGGTACGAGTGAGGTGGTGACGCCGATGCTGAGCTCGTCGCTGACCACGGTTGCCGTGTTTGTGCCGCTGATATTCATGAGCGGCATTGCAGGAGCGCTTTTCTACGACCAGGCATTCTCTGTTACGGTGGGGCTGCTGGTTTCCTACTTCACGGGCATCATGTTGCTGCCGGTTCTTTATATGCTGACCTATCGGGCGGGGTTACGCGGCAGGTCGTGGTTCTCCCGCATCCGCATCAATAATCCGTTGAAGGAACATACGATGGACCGTTTTTATGATGCGGGCATCGACTGGGTATTTTCCCATAAGACGGTAAGCATCGTATTCTGTGCGGTTTCTATTCCTCTTTGTGTCTTTCTGTTCTATTTCATCGGCAAGGAGCGTATGCCGCAGATAGACCAGAATGAACTGATAGCCCGCGTGGAATGGAACGAAAACATACATGTGGATGAGAACCGGCATCGTGTGGATGTGCTGTTCGGACAGTTGCTGGACAAGACCGTGGAACAGACGGCTGCCATAGGCCAGCAGGACTATCTGCTGAACCGCGAGCAGGCTCTCTCTTCTTCGGAAGCGGAACTGTATTTCAAGACTTCCTCACCTGACGGGATTGCTCCCTTGCAGAAGCAGGTGGGCGAGTGGATGGCGCGGGAATACCCGTTGGCTACAGTCTCCTTCTCGCCACCCGAAACCGTGTTCGAGAAGCTTTTCGTGACCGGGGAGGCCGATGTGGTGGCGGAACTTTATGCCCGCAATAAGGAGAAGGCGCCGGTGGCGGAAGAATTGCGCGGGCTGGAGCAACGGTTTGCGGAGCTTACGGAGACAGCACCCATAGGCATCGCTTTCGAGAACCAGCTTGACATAAGCATCCTGCAGGAAAGGCTGTTGCTCTATGATGTTTCGTATGACGAGCTTTACCGTGTACTGAAGGCTGCATTCAAGGAAAACAGTGTGGCTATGCTTCATTCCTACCAGCAATACCTGCCTATCAGCATTGTGGGCGAGGAGCGGACGGTGAATGAAGTGCTGCAGCAGACATTGATACAGACCCGTCCGGACAGTAAGGGTGAAGTGGAGCATATCCCGCTTCGGGAGCTGGTAAAGGTGCGGCCGGCTGAGGACTTGAAGACGATTACGGCAGGACGCAACGGAGAGTATATCCCTTTCCGCTTTTATGAAGTGCCCGACGCCGTTCCGCTGATGGAGAAGGTGAAGCGGGAGGCGGATGCCACGGGTGACTGGGATACGGCTTTCTCCGGCAGTTTCTTCTCCAACCGGCAGATGCTGGATGAGCTGGTGGTGATTCTTTTCATCTCCATCCTGCTGATGTACTTCATTCTTGCCGCCCAGTTCGAAAGCTTCGTGCAGCCGCTCATCGTGCTGCTGGAAATCCCGATAGATGTGGCGTTCGCCTTGCTGCTGTTGTGGATATGCGGGCATACCCTGAACCTGATGTCTGCCATCGGACTGATTGTGACGTGCGGTATCATCATCAATGACTCCATCCTGAAGCTGGATGCCATCAATGAATTGCGGAAAGAGGGGATGCCGTTGCTCGAGGCTATTCACGAGGCCGGACGGAGAAGGCTCCGCCCTATCATCATGACATCGCTTACCACCATATTTGCCATGGTTCCGTTGTTGTTCTCGTTCGACATGGGGTCTGAGTTGCAAAAGCCGCTTTCCATTGCGATGATCGGGGCAATGTTCGTGGGGACGTTGGTCAGCTTGTTCATTATCCCATTGATATATTGGTTTATTTATAGAAAAGAAGGAGCATGAAGAATTTGAGTCTTGTATTTTTGTTCAGTCTGGGAGTTCTTTCCGCTTTTGCCCAACAGCGGATAACGCTTGATTTGCAGCAGACTATTGCATTGGCGAACGACAGTTCGCTGGAGGCTTTCCGTACCAAGAACATGTATCTGGCCGGTTATTGGGAATACCGTACCTATAAGGCGAACAGGCTTCCGAGCCTGACCTTGAACATGACGCCGGCACAGTACAACCGTGACATCACCAAGCGGTATGATTCCGGGCAAGACCTTGATATCTATCGCAGCCAGCAATCCTTCTATGCATACGGCAATCTTGCCATCAGGCAGAATCTGGACTTGACGGGCGGTACGTTCTATCTGGATACGGAACTGGGTTATATGCGGAGCTTCGGTGGAAACGAATATACACAGTTTACCAGTGTCCCGGTGCGCCTGGGCTACTCGCAGAGTCTGGTCGGTTACAATCCTTTCCGTTGGGAACGCAGGATTGAACCGCTGAAGTACGAAAAGGTGAAGAAAGAGTATATCTACAATGCCCAACAGGTGTCCGAGCAGGCTACTACCTATTTCTTTGCGCTTGCCATGGCGCAGGCGGAATATGACTTGGCCAAGGAAAATGCCGTTTCCACAGATACCCTCTACCGTATCGGCATGCAGCGCCTGAAGATAGCAGCCATCAGCCGTGCCGACCTGCTGACGCTGAAACTCGACGTGGTGAATGCCCGCAACACCTTGCAGAATGCCGCCAGTGCCTTGAAGCGTGCCATGTTCTCGTTGGCATCCTTTCTGAAGATGGAGAAGAACACAGATATCAGGGTGTCGCTTCCGGGACGTCCGGAGACGCTGACCATACCGGTGGATGAGGCTCTGCAGGCCGCTCAAGCCAACAATCCGGAGTTTCTGGGGCTTCGTCAGGAAGTGCTGGAAGCCGAGCAGAGCGTGGATAAGACGAAGAAGGAATCCCGGTTCAATGCCAGCATCAACGCCAGTATCGGCTTCAACCAGGTGGCGGAGAAGTTCGGGGGGGCATACAGGCACCCCATGCAGCAGGAAATGGTATCGGTCAGTGTGTCCATTCCATTGGTAGACTGGGGCGTGAGGAAAGGCAAATACAATATGGCGAGGAACAATCTGAACGTAGTGAAGACTTCCGCCCGGCAGAGTGAAATCAGTATTGAGGAGGAGGTCATCATGACGGTGAGCGATTTCAATGTGCAGCAGGACCTGGTGGCGAGTGCCGAAGAAGCCCTCGACCTTTCCATCCTTGCATACAACGAAACCCGCCAGCGCTTTATCATCGGTAAGGCGGATATCAACAGCCTGACTCTCTCTCTGAACCGGCAGCAGGAGGCGCAGCGCAACTATATATCTGCCTTGCGGGATTACTGGCTGAATTATTACAAGATACGGAAACTGACCCTGCATGATTTTGTGGCGGGATTTTCGCTATCGGAAAAATTTGATTATAACAGCTTATGAAACAAGCTTCTTCCTTCACCATCATTGTGACATTTGTATGTCTTGCTTTGGTAGGGGTGGCGCTGATACCGCTGCTCCCCGTCAAGCTGAACCCGTCACGTACCCTGCCCGGTTTTACCGTAGGTTTCAGCATGCCGGGCACTTCGTCCCGGGTGGTGGAGATGGAAGTGACCAGTAAGTTGGAATCCATGCTGGCTCGTATCCGGGGAGTGAAGAGGCTGAATTCCACCTCGGGCAACGGTTTCGGCAATATTACCGTGGAACTTGACAAGCATGCCGATGTGGATGCAGTCCGCTTTGAGGCTTCCACCGTTATCCGGCAGACGTGGCCACAACTTCCCGACGGTGTCAGTTATCCGACCATCCGGATGAGGGCACCCGATGAGAATGCTTCACGCCCGTTTATGTCTTTTACATTGAATGCCCCTTCCACTCCGATATTGATTCAGCAGTATGCCGAAGAGCATATCAAACCGCGGTTAGCAAGTATTCCGGGTATCTATAAGGTGGAACTCAACGGTGCCACACCCATGGAGTGGAGACTGGAATATGACAGTGAACAGTTGCGCTTGTTGGGAGTGACACTGTCTGACATCAGCGAGGCCGTGCAGCGGCATTACCGGAAGGAATTCCTGGGTACACACAATGTGGATACCGGTAGCGGTGACCGGGAGTGGATACGCCTGGCATTGGTGCCGGAGAGCAACTCCCTTGGTTTTAATCCTGCTGCCATCACCGTGACGGCTGCCGACGGGAAGCTGCTCCGCCTGGACGAGCTGGTGTCGGCAGTCCGTATGGAGGAGGAGCCGCAAAGCTATTATCGCATCAACGGGCTGAACTCCATCTATCTTTCTGTCACTGCGGAAGAAACCGCCAACCAACTGCAACTGAACCGTGCTGTGATGGACGAGATGAAAGCTGTGCGGCAGCTGCTTCCTGCCGGATATGAAGTACATACCAGCTATGATGCGACCGAGTACATACGGGAAGAACTGGACAAGATTTACTTCCGTACCGGCTTGACGGTACTTATCCTGCTTGTATTTGTATGGCTCATTACGCGTAAGCTGAAATATCTTTTCCTGATAGTGACCAGCCTGGCTGTAAATATAGCGGTGGCACTTATCTTCTACTACCTCTTCGGACTAGAAATGCAGCTTTATTCGCTGGCAGGCATTACTGTCTCGCTGAATCTGGTGATAGACAGCACCATCGTCATGACCGACCACATTCTGCACCGGCGTAATCTCAAAGCCTTCATGTCGGTACTGGCGGCAACCCTTACTACAATGGGTGCGCTTGTCATCATTTTTTTCCTTGACGAGAAGATACGGCTCAATCTGCAAGACTTTGCAGCGGTGGTGATTATCAATCTGGCTGTTTCCCTGATGGTGGCGTTGTTCTTTGTCCCGGCGATGATTGAGAAGATAGGGCTGGTGAAGCGGATTACGGGGAAGAAGAGGCGTTTCCTCGTTTATTTCTCCCGCTGTTACTCTGCTCTCATCCGGTTTCTGTGCCGTTGGCGCTGGGCTGTATGCCTGCTGTTGCTGTTGGGTTTCGGCCTGCCCGTTTTCCTGTTGCCCGGCAAACTGGAAGGAGAGGGGAAATGGAAAGTGGCTTACAATAAGGTATTCGGTTCGAATACCTACGAGGAGTCGGTGAAACCCGTTGTGGACAAGGCGTTGGGCGGCAGCTTGCGGCTTTTCATACAGAAGGTGTACGAGGGCAGTTATTTCACCCGCAATGAGGAAGTGGTGCTTTATGCCAATGCGAATCTTCCCAACGGCAGTACGCTGGAGCAGATGAATACCTTAATGAAGCGTATGGAAACTTATCTGAGCGGTTTTAAGGAAATCAGGCAGTTCCATACTTCTATCTACAGTCCCCGGCGTGCCGGTATACAGATTTATTTCAAGAAGGAAGCCCAGAACAGCGGTTTCCCCTATACGCTGAAAGCCAATATGATAAGCAAGGCTTTGGAACTGGGCGGTGGCAGTTGGGGCATCTACGGGTTGCAGGACCAGGGATTCAGTAATGATATCCGTGAAAATGCGGGTTCCTTTCGCATCAGGATGTATGGCTATAACTACGACGAACTTTATGCGTGGGCGGAGAAACTGAAGACCAAGCTGCTGACACACCGGCGTATCAAGGAGGTGCTTATCAATTCGGAGTTTTCCTGGTGGAAAGACGATTATCAGGAATTCTACTTTAACCTGAACAAAGAACGTATGGCGCAGGAAGACATTGACGCACATGCTCTTTTTGCGGCGGTGCGTCCCATCTTTGGCAAGAACATGGAGATTGGTTCGGTTGTGACGGAGCAGGGAACGGAGAAAATCAAACTATCTTCCCGTCAGTCGGGGGAGTATGACATCTGGGCGATGCAATATTTCCCTTATGGAGTGGAAAACGGCAAGCATTACAAACTATCCGAACTGGCTGCGGTGGAAAAGGGACAGATGCCGCAGGAGATTGCCAAAGAAAACCAGCAGTACCGTCTCTGTCTTCAATACGAATATATCGGCTCCAGTGAGATGGGCAACAAGATACAGAAACGTGATTTGGAGGAGTTCAACAAACTTTTGCCGATGGGGTATACGGCGGAGTCGGACAGCAACAGTTGGGCATGGGGCGAAAAGGATAACCGTCAATACCTGCTTCTGCTGGTGGTGATAGCCATCATCTTCTTTACGACCGGTATCCTGTTCAACTCCCTGAAGCAGCCGCTTGCCATCATTTTCGTGATTCCAGTTTCCTATATCGGTGTGTTCCTTACCTTTTATTGGTTCCGGTTGAACTTTGACCAGGGCGGTTTTGCCTCGTTTGTCCTGTTGTGCGGCATCACGGTGAATGCCAGCATCTATATCCTGAACGAGTACAACAGCATCCGTCGTCGCTTCCCCCGTCTTTCCGCGCTTCGCGCCTACGTCAAGGCATGGAATGCGAAGGTTGTTCCTATTTTGCTCACAGTGGTTTCCACTATTCTGGGGTTTATTCCTTTTATGGTAGGCACGGAAAAAGAAGCTTTCTGGTTTCCGTTGGCGGCGGGTACCATTGGAGGACTGGTGATGTCCGTCATTGGCATCTTCTTTTTCCTGCCGGTTTTTGTGCTGAAACGGCGTGATGTGAAAAGTAACTGTTAGGCAGTTGTATTTGATTCCTTCCCTTTTGCGGGCTTGCAACATGGCCTTGATATTTGGGGAAAACTTCATGGCTTACATTGTATGACGGCAGTAAAGGTTAAGAAAAAGCTGCTTTGCGCCATAGCGAATAAGAAAATATTGGGTAAAGACCGGGAGTTTTGTTTATCTTTGCACCCGCAATTATCAATCGCCTTGCAACGATTGTCTGGAATTATCATATTATGAAACAGAAACGAATACCATTGGTGGGCGGACAATACCTTGTGCCCTTCATTTTGATTACCTCTCTTTTCTTTTTGTGGGGATTTGCCCACGCCATTCTGAACGTACTGAACAAGCATTTCCAAGAAATACTGGACATCACGAAGGCGCATTCGGCTTTTATACAGATGATGATGTACATGGGCTACTTCATCATGGCCATTCCTGCGGGACTTTTCATCAGTCGTTTCGGATATCGCCGGGGTGTGGTGTTCGGGCTGTTGCTTTATGGCATCGGCTCATTGCTCTTCATTCCCGGACAGCACTACCTGTCTTTCAATCTTTTCTTGTTTGCACTGTTTGTGATAGGCTGTGGACTGACGTTTCTTGAAACCGCCGCTAATCCTTATGCCACAGAACTGGGAGCAAAGGAAACTGCTGCCAGCCGTTTGAATTTCGCACAGTCCTTCAATGGCTTGGGATGTATCTGTGCACCGGTCCTGGCCGGATTGCTGCTCTTCTCGAAGGACGGGCAGACGGGGACGGGCAATGTGGCGTTGCCCTATATCTGCATGGGTATCGTTGTGTTGTTGGTAGCGCTGGTCTTTTCAAGAATCAAGTTGCCCGAGATTGAACATGGTGTAGAGGTGGATGAAGCCGGTAATAAGGTGGGATTGTGGTCACACCGGCTTTTTATTTTCGGACTGATAGCTTTGTTTGCCTATGAGGTCGGCGAGATTTCCATCAACAGTTTCTTCATTAACTATGTGGTGGAGCAAAATTGGATGAATGCCCGCGAAGCTTCGGTAGTGCTTTCTTTCGGTGGATTGGGGTTGTTCATGCTGGGACGTTTTTCCGGTAGTTGGATTATGGGACGTGTGCGTGCCGAGAAGATGTTGCTGGTTTGTGCTACGGGCACTGTGATGACTACCTTGTTGGTGTTGCTGGATGTAGGAATGGTGTCGCTTGCAGCTCTGTTGTGCGGATATGCATTTGAGGCTATTATGTTTCCCACTATTTTTGCTCTTTCTTTGAGAGGGTTGGGTAATCACACCAAGCGTGCTTCTTCTTTCCTGATGATGTCTCCGGTAGGCGGGGTGGTAGGTCCCTTGCTGATGGGAGTTGTGGCTGATTGTACAACAATGGTGATGGCATTTATCGTACCTTTGGCTGCCTATTTCGTGGTTTGGTGCTACGCACGTAAAATGCTGTCTGTTGCAGGAAAGGTACGATAAAAGAAATATTAATAGAGGATATATCCGGCTATTCCTGACAATGTTATCAGCAGAATGGGGTGTATGTTCCATTTCCAGGTTACTCCGAAAGCGACTGCGAAAATCAGGCTGCTTCTATAATCTATGAAATTTTCTTTTCAAATAGAACCTGCAAAATGGATCGTACTGACTGCAAAAATGATTTGGGCACACTCTGCGCAG
>CAJJYX010000050.1 GCA_905197435.1 uncultured Bacteroides sp. | reverse complement strand
AATAAGGTTCCTTGGATGAGTGGCTTAGTCAGCGGTCTGCAAAACCGTGTACGGCAGTTCGAATCTGCCAGGTACCTCAAGAAACTCCGAAACTGCTTTTTTATAAAGTGTTTCGGAGTTTTTCTTTATGGGGAATTTCCCCTCATTCCATTATTAAAGATTGAATAAGATGAAACAGGTTGGATTTTTGATTTTCTGTTTGTTTGCCATGTGTAGCCTGGCAGGCAAGGCACAGGACGTAGTGGCGGACAGTACCGGCTATATCGTTAAGGTAGGGGAGTTGGCTCCTGATTTTACAGTGAAGTTGACGGATGGTAAAAGTGTTACCCTTTCGGAGCTTCGTGGGAAAGTGGTCATGTTGCAGTTCACTGCAAGCTGGTGTGGAGTGTGCCGTAAAGAAATGCCTTTCATTGAGAAGGATATTTGGCTGAGGCATAAGTCGAATCCGGATTTTATGCTGATTGGCATCGACCGTGACGAGCCGTTGGAGAAAGTGATTGCTTTCGGCAAGTCGACGGGAGTGACTTATCCTTTGGGACTGGATCCGGGAGCGGATATATTTGCGAAGTATGCACTTCGTAAGGCAGGTATCACGCGGAATGTCTTGATTGATAAGGAGGGTCGGATTGTGATGCTGACACGTTTGTATAATCCGGAAGAATTTGCTTCCCTGGTGGAAAAAATAGACGGAATGCTTTCCAAATAGCAGGCATGGGCAAGATATAAAAAAGCGAAGTGCCCCCTAAAGGTTTTTATCTAACCTTTAGGGGGCACTTCGCTTTATGCTTGTCGGGATAGTTTGGCAAGATAGTCATAATGTGCACCCTCTTTTACCAGTTCTGCTTTGAAGCCGTTTTCGGCAGCATAGAGGCTCAGGGTCTGGAAGTCGATGTAGAGCCAGTCAAAGGAGTCGCCTTTGACATTCTTGTATTGCATCTGGAAGTCTACCTCTCCGTAGTAATCGCCGGCAAGGTCGATAGCAATACTGCCATCTTCCTCTTCGAACAGATAGCTCAAGTTGCTGGAATCCATTAAAACGCAGCCTCCAGGCCGGAGCAGTAGCTTCATCTTCCGGAAAAAATCAGGCAGATTCTCCAACTTTCCAATAATGCCGGAACCGTTCATCAGCATCAGGATAGTGTCGTATTCATCGGCAAACTGTTCATTGAACAGATTGGTTTGTGACACGCTGCGCACACCTCGCAGCTTCATCACTTCCACGGAAAGCGGGGAAATGTCGATGGCATGGACCTCTTTTCCGGCTTCTTGCAGGACAAGGCTATGGCAACCGCTGCCGGCACCCACATCCAGAATCTTTCCGGTTGCCATTTTCAGAGCAGTACGCTCCAGCAAGGGCATTTGCTTCTCTGTGCGAAACAGCTCTTCGACGGGAATTTCGTCCTCATCGAATTGTGAAGAGAACACGCGTAGGTGGTCGGCTTTATGCCGTTTGAAGTAATCGGCTATGGCTGCGCCCATCGGGTCCTTGTCGGCAGGCAATAAGGCTGTATTTATCATTTCTTATGTCTGTTAGCGCGTTTACGGCGGATTTCTGCTTTCATTTTGGCTGAGGCGGAACCGTGTTGCCCGGTAATGTAGGTTTTCTTCTTGGCTTTGGTCTTTATCTTGTTCTCTTCTTTAGGTTTGTCCTTTTTGCCTTTGAAGACAATACCACCCATCATCGCTTCTTCTATACTCATATATTTCGTTGTTTTAGTGATGTAAAATATCATTTCTCCGGCAGTACCTCAATCCAATAGTCATCCGGGTCATTGATAAAGTACAGTCCCATTGCTGTGTTTTCGAAGCATACCCATCCGTTTTCCTTATGGTATTGGCGTATGGCGTCGTAATCGCCGGATACGCGGAAGCAGAGGTGGCTCTCGTTCTCTCCTAATTCGTAGGCTTGTGGGTGGTCCTTCAAGCAGGTCAGTTCCAGCAGGAAGCCGGTACTGCCGTCGGTCAGATAGACCAAGGTGAAAGAGCCGTCGGACGACTCTTTCCTATGATGTTCTTTCAGTCCCAGTGCCTTCTCGTAGAATGCAATGCTACGTTCCAGGTTGGTGACATTGATATTAAAATGGTCGAATTTACTTTTTATTTCCATTTGTTTATTTGCAATTTATTTGACGATTGATGATTTAGAGCCTGTTTAAATTTTCTTCATCCTTATTTAAATAGTTCTTTCTGAGGATGTTTTTCTATTTAAAATTTAAACAGGCTCTTACTCTTTTCGGCCTGTGGTTATTTAACCATCGCTTTCAGAATTTCGCCTACGTAAGTGCGTGGCATGCCTTCCATCGTTGCCGGTGAAGGCAGCTTCTTACATTCCAGAATGACCGTAGGCTCTGTCTGTCCCGTAGGATAGAAACGGATGGTATAGCTTTCTGCTTTTTCCATTTGTTCATACGGTTGGTCGGGCGACAAGATGCTGAATACAACCGGTTTGCCGTTGACTTTGCCTAAAGAACCTCCAGCATTTGCCGTCATCATGGTCATGTTGAACGGCTCTTGACCGATAACGATAACCAATTTCCCTGCTCCGGTCTGGATAACTTCGGATGGCAATTGGTCGGGAGCTACGGTCCTATATTCTTCCTGCTGATTCTTTTGGGCAGGAGCAACCAGTGCGGCAGGTTTCTTGACTTGAGGGACTTCGATAACTTGGGCATTGTTCACGATTCCTTCGGACTCCTTTTCGGCAGCTTTGGCTGGTTCTACGGTAACTTGTTTCTTCGGGGTGATTACCGTTGGGCCGGAATTGACAACCGCTTTCACTTCTTTCTTTTCTTTCTTTTCTTCCTTCTTTTCTTCTACCGGAGCTTTGACAGTGGTGGCACTTAGTGCTTCTGCCGCTCCCAGGCAAAGGTCATCCACAAAGTCTACGGTCTTTCTGCGCCATTTGGCAAGTCCGCGTACCAGTTTGGTCTTCGTTTTGTTCAAGGCATACTTGTCTACAATCCACTCTTCAGCATTATATTTTTCTTTTCCTTCACGGTAATTGAACCGTATCTTCTCTACTTCGAGTACACTTTTTTCGGGTTGGCAGGTTATGGTCAGTTGGTAGAGGATTTGGGTACGGTCTAATGATAAAGCAGTGGAGCTGAATACAATCCATTCGTCTCCGACACCTACAATCTGGCCTTTTTCCTTGTCTGAAAATACTACGCGACTGGTATTTTCATTTTTTTCCAGACGGGCATCCATCCAATTGAGCAGGCGTTCATAGATTTCGTCCTGAGACATGCCGGGGATGCTGAATTCTTTGGTGAATACGACTTTGCCATCCACTTCGGGAACAGCACCGGCCAGATATTTGCTGTCGTCCTTATCTTGCGCATGTAGCACGGCCGGCAGACAAAGGCAAAATAGTGTAAAAAGAAGTTGTGTCAAATTTTTCATAATAGTATGTGTTTAAATTATTAAGTTACGATTATGGGCTACAAGTTGGGGAGCTCAAAACTTTCGTCACGGTGTGTGATGCACAGGAAACGGCATCCCTTGCTTTCGGCAAACTGCCGGAAAGCGTTGCCTCCCTGATAATCTTCACTGAAGTGCATCGGTACAAATATAGTGATTTTTATTCGTTCCACGAATTGTTCGGCTCCACGCATATAATCTTTCCCGATGCGGCTGTCCACCGGAAACATGGCTACATCTATGGTAGGCGCAGCTTGCTGCAAGTCTCTTACTTCGGCCAGAAAGTCACCTTCGGCCTTGCGTATTTCTTGCGGGGTAGACTCCTCACTCCAATGCCAGTTGTTCAGGTCTCCGGCATGAAACAGCCGTTTACCTTGCAGGTCTATCAGGAAGGAGATGCCCACGTCGGTAGAGCCGAAAGCCCGGATACGGATATGTTCATCTTCGTAGATGTCTCCTTTATTGATGTAGGTGGCATCTTCCGCTGAGGCACGGCGATGCTTCAGGATGTCTTTGGAGAATATGTAGCGGATATCGGGTCGCTGGTTTTTCCATGAAAGAACTTCGCGATTGAAGTGGTCGGGGTGGAAATGCGAGCAGAGTACGTAGAGTACGCCCGGCTTTTCCAAGAGATAGTCGTGTACGATGCCTTTATTGAAAACCTCTTCCGAGGAGTCTTTATAGTAATCGATAATGACCGTCACTCCGTCCGCTTCAATCGCGAAGCCGCTATGATAGATGTAATCAAGTTTCATTTACGGATTGAATTATAGCGCAATATTACAAAAAACGCTACACAAACTTCCGGTTTAAGTTGTTATTTTATGCAAAAGCATCCTACATCGGCACTTCGATGAAGAGAATATGAGAGTCTTCCAGTGTTTCCAATTCAAAACTGCCGGTTTCGTACACGCCCATTCCATCACGGCGTGAGAGCATAGTGCCGTCCACTTTGACTTCACCTTCCATTATGAAGATGTAGACACCGGAATGTGACTGGTGCATATGGTAGCCAATCTTCTTTCCGGCTTCTATTTCACCGATGGAGAACCATGCTTGTTGCAGCAGTTTGGCAGGAGCATCACCGTCCGGGGACACTATCAGTGCCATTTCATTCTTGCGCAGCAATGGGCGGATGTCAAAGTCCTGGTAAGCGGGCGGGGTGTTCAGTTTTTCGGGCATTACCCAGATTTGCAGGAATTCTACCGATTCAGTGTCACTACCGTTCGTTTCGCTGTGGTAAATGCCGGTACCGGCACTTATGATTTGTATATCTCCCGGGGTGATGACTCGGCTGTTCTGGTGACTGTCTCCATGCTTCAGCTTTCCTTTCAGAGGGATGGAGATGATTTCCATGTTTTTATGTGGGTGTGTGCCGAAACCTTTTCCCGGGGATACACGGTCGTCATTCAGTACACGCAAAGCGCCGAAATTCATCCGGCGTGGATTGTAATATTTATCAAAACTAAAGGTGTGGCGGCTATCAAGCCAATCATATAGGGAATGACCTCTACTGTCTGATTTGTCTATAACTTTTTTCATAATCTATACCTTTTCTATAATGGTTTCTGTGTTAGTAACTGCCCCGACTTCATTTTCCAGTGGCTTATGGCTCATGAAGTCCTTGATGTTCTGTAATGTTGTCGAAGCGATATTTGCCAGTGCTTCGCGTGTGAAAAAGGCCTGGTGTGAAGTGACGATGACATTATTGAAGGATAGCAGCCGTGCCAGAGTATCGTCGTCAATGATTTTGTCCGATTGGTCTTCGTAAAAGTATTCGCTTTCCTCTTCGTACACATCCAGACCGGCAGAACCGATTTTCTTGTTTTTCAGTCCTTCGATCAGAGCGTTGGTATGGATGAGTTGTCCACGTCCGGTATTAATAATCATTACGCCGTCCTTCATCTTACTGATGGAATAGTCATTGATGAGGTATTTGGTCTGTTCTGTCAACGGGCAGTGCAGAGAGATGATATCCGAATTGTGATAAAGTTCATCCAAGCTGGTATATACCACCTGATGCTCACGGGCAAAATTGTGGTCGGGATAGAGGTCGTAGGCAAGGATGTTCATGCCGAATCCGCGCAGGATGCATATCAGTTTCTTGGCTATTTTCCCGGTACCGATGATGCCTGCTGTCTTTCCATACATGTCGAAACCTAAAAGTCCGTGCAGTGAGAAGTTTCCATCCCGTGTCCGCCAGGTGGCACGGGGAATCTTACGGTTGAGGGATAACATCAGGGCAACGGTATATTCTGCCACGGCATAAGGGGAATAGGCGGGGACACGCACTACGGTTATGCCACAGTCGGCAGCTGCCTTTAAATCTACATTGTTGTAGCCGGCACAACGCAATGCCAATAATTTCACACCGTTGTCCGCCATCAGGCGGATGACTTCGGCATCAGCTGTGTCGTTCACGAAGATGCAGACCGCATCAACGCCTTGGGTCAAAATAATGTTGTGCTTGTTGAGATGTCCTTTGTAGTAGCGGAGCTCAAAGTTATATTCCTTGTTCTTTTCGTTGAAAGATGCCTCGTCATAAGGTTTGCTGTCAAAAAATGCAATAGTGTATGCCATGGGATTTATTGTTTTTTTAATGTTACATAATTATAGAGTAATAACAAGTGAAAGGTTGATATAGTTCAATGTCCTGTTGGATTCATAAGGAGTAATTATTTCATTTGTTTCATCAGAAACTATTTTGGTAATTCAATAAAAGTTTTATATTAGGATAACTTTATGCACAAAAAGCTTTTTTATGTGCAATATTGTTGTACCTTTGCGCCCGAAAACAATTAAAAAAGATTTAGATGAGAAAATTTTCGTTGATTGGCATTGTGATGCTAATCGTTTCAACTACAACTTTTGCAGGAGGTCTTCTGACGAATACAAATCAACATGTGTCTTTCCTTAGAATGTTGGCACGCGGTGCTTCCATTGATATTGACGGTGTCTATTCTAATCCAGCCGGTCTGGCTTTCTTACCGGGAGATGGTTTATATTTGTCTCTGAATGGACAAAGTGCTTATCAGACTCGTAATATAAGGGCGACATTCCCTTTGTTTACTGAAGATGGAAATACGCGTTATTATAAAGGAAAAGCTTCTGCTCCTTTCATTCCAAGCTTTCAAGGTGCGTATAAAAAAGGAGACTGGACTATTTCCGGTAGCTTTGCTGTCGTAGGTGGCGGTGGTAAGGCATCGTTTGATGATGGTTTGGGCATGTTTGACTCGATGGTGATGGGACAGGTCCATACTCTTTCGGGAGGTCAAATCACGCCCAATATGTATTCTATCAATAGTGCAATGGATGGAAGCCAGTTTATTTATGGTGTACAATTAGGGCTGTCGTATCAGGTTAATGATTGGTTGGGTGTTTTTGCTGGTGGACGTATGAATTATTTTACCGGTGGATATGAAGGATTCCTGACCGCAACAGCACACAACAGTATTCCTACTTATGGTGGTATGGAATTGGTGGGCATTGATTTAGACTGTACCCAGAGCGGTTGGGGGTTGACTCCTATTTTGGGAGCTGATGTAAAATTGGGCAAATGGAATATAGGACTGAAGTACGAATTCATGACAAGTCTTAATCTCGAAAATAAAACAAAAAAAGCAGAAGTGCGTGCAATGGGAGTTGCTATGGGAGATGAAGGAAATCCTTTAGCTGACTATAAGGATGGTGTGAATACTCCGAGTGATATTCCTGCATTATTGACAGCAGCTGTGGGTTATGAATTCCTTCCTACACTTCGTGCAACGGTTGAATATCACCATTTTTTTGATAAAGCGGCAGGGATGGCCAATGATAAGCAGAAAGCTTTGAAGCACGGCACACATGAAATCCTGGTTGGTGCGGAATGGGACGTCGCTAAACAACTGACCATTAGTGGTGGCTATCAGCGTACAGACTATGGCTTGGCTGATGATTATCAGAGTGATATCAGTTTCTCATGCGATTCTTATTCACTGGGATTTGGTGCTGCCATCAAAATGACAAAGCATCTGACCATGAATATAGCCTATTTTTGGACAAACTATGATGACTATACAAAAAAGATAAGTGAAACGACCAAGAATGTTTATAGCCGTACTAACAAAGTGTTCGGCCTTGGTGTTGACTATAAGTTCTGATTTCACAATCTTACTTTTATATACAAGGAAGCCGTCTCAAATATTGTTTTGAGGCGGCTTTTTTCATATTCTATATTGACTTAGAAAGAATATTGCACCAGCAGATTCATGCGGTTGGCATGGTTGGTGGAGTTGTCGAAGTTAGTACGCCAGCCGCGCAAATACTCGGCTCCCACCTGCATATTCGTTGTTACGTTCCAGAAGACATTGGCTACGAAATACTGTCCGTAGCGATAGGTGTTTGGGAGGGCATTTGGATAACCGTTTTCAGAGTAGAGGCGGGACATACTATAGGTACTTGAAAGAAACACCTTCGGAGATATGTTGTATTGCAGACCCGCATACCAGCCCAGCATGGGTAATGCCTGCATTTTGCCTTTCTTTTCAGGGTTGGGGACAATATCTACATTCAGATTGCTGATGTCGTTCAGGTATTGCCCGATACCTTTACCATAGCTGACTTGGCCGAATGTCTGCCATTTTTTACCGAGGTTGAAAGTGGTGGAGGCTTGTACACCGTATCCGGTGATGCTGGATGCCTTGTTTCTTTCCGTGCTGGTATATGTCATGCTGCGGATGATACCGCCCACACGCAGATGGCTGTTGCTGTTCCAGCTGTATTGTGCCGAAGCCGTGAAATCCGGCATACGTTGCTGGGCAATTTCGAATTGGCTGTTTGTCGTACCGTCAACGGCAGGTGCCTCGATGGAAGCTTTGAAATCGAGGTTCTCTAATCCTTTATAAGTATATGCCAATTGTGTGGCACGGTAGAAGGTGGCACCATTGGGCCCCTGAAAGTCGATGGTGGAGGGGAGAGCACCTAAGTCCATAAAACCACCGTAAGTATATCCCACCGTTATATTGCGGAATGAAAGATAGGCATTACGTAGTTGGAATGTTTTGTTTCCACCGCGGAAATTTCCGGCAGTATAAACAATAAAATCACCCAATAGTCGGGTATGTCCGACTAATTTCAGAAAGATGGTGGCTGTACTGGCATCCATCTGAAATTGATTTTTGATTTTACTGCTGTTTGGGATATTGGCAGGAATGAAGTCGATATTATCCACTATGCCGCCAAAATCATACTCGCCGGTGGCACGGACATATCCTCCGATACCCAAAGCAAATTTGCCTTGTTTGTCCATCAATAGGAAGCGAGGAGCTTTGGGGTCATGAATGTAGGGTAATTGTGATTCATTCATGATACGGATAATCTCGTCGCCCGCTTTGTCAATGGTAACTATGACAATGCCATTGGAGGCTTCGTCGTCAATAATCACTTTTTTTTGTGCATGGATAGCGGACGAAGGAAGCCCGGCTGCGCACAACAGAAACATTACTTTTAAGATTGTTTTCATTTAAGTTAGGTTTTGGTGAATGTGCTTTCAACAACTTAAATGAAAAAAGGTTTTGTGGTTGGGAAGAGGAAAGGAGGTTATTCCGTTAGTATCCTTGCATTGAATGAAGATCGTTTGCAGAATTACCCTTATCCTAATTGAAGGAATAACCTCCTGGGAATGTGTGTTAAGTTACTTTTTTTTGTATGCCATAGCCGATGTCGGAAATAATCAAAGTGGCGCCGCTTTATATGTTTAAGAAATACTTTCTGAAGAAAGACTATACAGGCTCTTGGCTAAAATATATGTTGTTTGTTCATTTGCAAAACTTGTTGTATCTTTGCAGCCGATTAAAAATGTATGATGCCGCGAATAGCGGTCGTGTATTCTAGAACACCACGTAAAAAACAGGAGTATGAAGCAAAAAGTATCTGTACCTTTTATGCTGCTGGGCATTTTGTTCAATGTCTGCCTGATTGCAGCGAATCTTCTTGAGACTAAAGTTATCCAGGTTTTTGGTATTACCGTAACAGCCGGATTGCTGGTCTTTCCTATTTCTTATATTATCAACGATTGCATAGCCGAGGTTTGGGGCTTTCGTAAAGCGCGCCTGATAATCTGGAGCGGTTTTGCCATGAACTTTTTTGTGGTGATGCTGGGATTGATAGCTGTGGCGTTGCCTGCCGCTCCTTTCTGGGATGGTGCTGCGCATTTCAATTTTGTCTTCGGAATGGCACCCCGTATTGTCATAGCCAGTCTGACGGCATTTTTGGTAGGTTCTTTTCTGAATGCCTACGTGATGAGCCGCATGAAGCTGGCAAGCAACGGGCGCAACTTCTCCGCACGTGCCATTTGGTCGACGGTGGTTGGCGAAACAGCGGACTCGTTGATTTTCTTTCCGGTGGCATTCGGAGGAATCATCGCATGGCAGGAGTTGCTGGTGATGATGTGCATCCAGATTCTGCTGAAGTCCATGTACGAAGTGGTGATACTTCCCGTGACTATCCGTGTGGTAAAAGCCATTAAGCGGATAGATGGAAGCGATGTCTATGATGAAGGCATCTCTTACAAAGTGTGGAGGGTAGGGGATATTTAAATCAATTACTCCGTGAATCAGAGCTGATTCTGTTGCCTTCACCCGTAGGGAAGGGAGAATCGGCTACTTTGTCAAACAATAATTAGCAAAGCTGTCTCTATTCCCCTCCCTACGGGGGAGAGGTTGGGGGAGAGGCTAAATTACAGATGAACAAGATGAATAAGGATGCCGCTTTGGTGGTGTTCAGTGGCGGGCAGGACTCGACCACTTGCCTCTTTTGGGCAAAACGTGAATTTAAGAAAGTATATGCACTTAGTTTTCTGTATGGGCAGAAGCATCAGAAGGAAGTGGAGTTGGCGAGAAAAATTGCCCGTAAGGCAGGTGTGGAATTTGAAGTAATGGATGTTTCCTTCATCGGCCGTTTGGGGCATAATTCATTGACAGATACCGGCATGTTGATGGACCGGGAAAAACCGGCGGACAGCTTTCCGAATACTTTTGTACCGGGACGCAACCTGTTTTTTCTGAGCATAGCTGCTGTCTATGCCCGCGAGCGGGGGATTAACCATATTGTGACGGGAGTTTCGCAGACAGACTTTAGCGGCTATCCCGATTGCCGGAATGCTTTCATTAAGTCGCTCAACGTGACGCTGAACTTGGCTATGGACGAGCAATTCGTGTTGCATACCCCGTTGATGTGGATAGACAAGGCGGAAACTTGGGCGCTGGCAGATGAACTGGGAGTGCTCGAACTTATACGTCACGAAACGTTGACTTGTTATAACGGCATCCCGGGAGACGGTTGTGGACACTGTCCGGCATGTAAGTTGCGCAGAGAAGGATTGGAAAAATATTTGGCTTCTACTAAATGAAGCACACTCGTATCACTAAAAATAGATGGCTATGACAGAATTGAAAGACCAACTTTCCCTTTTGGGAAGAAAAACAGAATACCGTCAGGACTATGCGCCCGAAGTATTGGAGGCGTTTGATAACAAGCATCCCGGCAATGACTACTGGGTGCGTTTCAATTGTCCCGAATTCACCAGTCTTTGTCCCATCACGGGGCAACCGGATTTTGCAGAAATCCGTATTTGCTATATCCCCGATGTCAAGATGGTGGAGAGCAAAAGTTTGAAACTCTACCTATTCAGTTTCCGCAATCACGGTGCTTTCCATGAAGACTGCGTGAATATCATAATGAAAGACCTCATTCGCTTGATGGACCCTAAGTATATCGAGGTGACGGGTATCTTTACTCCGCGTGGCGGCATCTCCATTTACCCGTATGTCAATTACGGACGTCCAGGCACGAAGTTCGAGCAGATGGCGGAGCATCGTTTGATGAACCGTGAATAAGATACTGCTTGGAATGGCTTCTGTAAATAGCTATGCAGCATTTGTAGGCACAAAAAATAGCGTCTTTTCTCAAAGACGCTATTCCCTCTTTATGACTTATTCACTACAAAGAGTTATTTTATTCTTTTGTAGCCATAGACAGCAAGGTTACCCAGTTCTTCTTCGATGCGCAACAGTTGGTTATACTTCGCCATACGGTCGGAGCGGCTCAGAGAACCGGTCTTGATTTGTCCGCTGTTGGTGGCAACGGCAATGTCCGCGATGGTGGCATCCTCAGTTTCGCCGGAACGGTGGGAAGTCACTGTGGTATAGCCGTGGCGGTGAGCCATTTCAATGGCATCCAGCGTTTCGCTGAGTGAACCGATTTGATTGACTTTGATAAGAATGGAATTGGCACAGCCCATGGCAATGCCTTTTTCGAGGAATTCCACATTGGTCACGAACAAGTCGTCGCCAACCAGCTGGCAACGGTCGCCAATGCGCTCGGTCAGCTTCTTCCAGCCTTCCCAGTCGTTTTCGCTCATGCCATCTTCGATGGAGTCAATCGGGTATTTATTAATCAAATCTTCCAAGTAAGCTATTTGTTCATCGGCGGTACGCTTCTTGCCGTTTTCGCCTTCAAAGATGGAGTAGTCATAGATGCCGTCTTTAAAGAACTCGGATGAGGCGCAGTCCATACCGATTTTCACATCCTTGCCCGGTTCGTAACCGGCGGCCTTGATGGCGCTCATGATGGAATCCAGTGCATCTTCAGTTCCTGCCAGTGCCGGTGCAAAACCGCCTTCGTCGCCTACGGCAGTGCTGAGGCCGCGGTCGTGCAACACTTTTTTCAAGGCATGGAATACCTCGGCTCCCATACGCAGGCCTTCGCGGAAGGAAGGAGCGCCTACCGGGCGGATCATAAACTCCTGGAAGGCGATAGGAGCGTCGCTGTGTGAGCCTCCATTGATGATATTCATCATCGGAACCGGCATTACATACGTGTTTACTCCACCAATATATCTGTATAAAGGTATGTCGAGATAGTTGGCGGCGGCTTTGGCTACTGCCAGTGATACACCCAGGATGGCGTTGGCGCCCAGTTTGGACTTGGTAGGTGTGCCGTCCAGCTCAAGCATCTTGTGGTCGATGGCACGCTGTTCCAGTGCCGACCAACCAATCAGTGCCGGAGCGATTATCTTATTGACGTTTTCTACAGCTTTCAGTGTACCTTTACCACCGTAGCGTTTCTTGTCGCCGTCGCGAAGCTCCAGCGCTTCGTGCTCACCGGTAGAAGCGCCGGAAGGCACTGCTGCACGTCCCATGACACCACATTCCAGAATTACGTCCACTTCTACTGTGGGATTGCCGCGTGAATCAAGGATTTCACGGGCTACAATCTTTTCAATTCTCATACTTAACTTTAATAATTTATTGTCTGTTGTCTTATTTAAATTTGCAGCAAAGGTAGTGAAAAACAGAATATTGAACAATACCTATAAATGGGGTTTTTAGATTTCCCGATTCCTCTTTTTTTAGATTTATTATTGATAATACCTATCAATGGTGATTGTGTAGTAGGATATATACGTTAGAGCTATTTCATGCAATTACCTATAATAAGCGATTGTGTGACTGGCTGTTAATGATGACCTTTGCGTCGGTTTAATAGCAACATTATAATTATTATAAATTTGAAAACGTATACAATTAAATTTTCTCTTCTGTTTTTCTTTCTGTTGGTTTCTCTGTCTGTGCATTCACAGAGAGGAGGAGGGATGATTTCGGGTAGGATCATCTCTACGGAAAAAGAAACGGTGGATTTTGCGACTGTTTATTTGAAAGGAACAAGTTATGGCGGGACCACAAATCAGGAAGGTCTCTATCACATCAAGGCACCTGCCGGAGACTACACATTGGTAGTGTCTGCCGTGGGTTATACAAAGGTGGAGAAGAAAGTGAAACTGGTTAATGATGAGCGGATAAAGCTGGACATAACCATCGCTCCCGAAACACAACAACTGGATGAGGTGACCATCGTTTCTACCGGAGTGAGCCGGGTGAAAAGCTCGGCATTCAATGCTGTGGCAGTCGATACGAAGGAACTTCAGAATACCACGAAGAACCTGAGCGATGCCTTGACCAAGGCTCCGGGCATGAAGCTTCGTGAGTCGGGTGGGGTAGGCTCGGACATGCAGCTTATGCTGGATGGTTTTAGTGGGAAGCACGTCAAGGTGTTCATTGATGGCGTGCCACAGGAAGGTGTGGGAAGTTCCTTCAGCCTGAACAATATTCCGGTGAACTTTGCCGACCGTATAGAGGTATACAAAGGTGTTGTTCCCGTAGGCTTCGGGACGGATGCCATTGGCGGTGTCATCAATATTGTGACCAACAAGAGACGTCGGAACTGGTTCCTGGACGCTTCCTATTCTTACGGTTCGTTCAATACCCACCGCTCATACGTCAACTTCGGACAGACTTTCAAGAACGGTTTCAGCTATGAAATCAATGCTTTCCAAAATTATTCGGACAACGACTATCATGTGAATGCTCCGGTGAAGAACTTTGAGACGGGCAGCTTCAACGAGAGTGAGAAGGTGCGCGTGAAACGGTTCAATGATACTTATCACAACGAAGCCATTGTGGCCAAAGTGGGTATTGTGGACAAAAACTGGGCAGACCGGTTGATGTTCGGTTTCACCTATTCGCACATGTACAAGGATATACAGACCGGCGTACGCCAGAAAACTGTCTTCGGAGAAAAGCACCGTTTCGGTCATTCACTGATGCCTTCGATGGAATACAGCAAACGTAACTTGATAATCAAGGGGCTGGACATGGTGCTGACTGCCAACTATAACCGTAATGCCACTACGAATGTGGATACTGCCCGCTACGAATACAACTGGCTTGGTGAGAAGCATTCGCTGAACAGTCCCGGCGAACAGTCGCGCCAGTATTCCCGTGCCGACAATAACAATTGGAACAGTACATTGACACTGAATTATCGCATTGCCGGAGTCCACATGCTGACTTTCAATCATGTGCTGAACGCTTTCCAACGTGACAATACTTCGTTGCTGGCCGTAGAAGAACAGACGGATGCCATCGCCAAGCAGACCCGCAAGAATATTTCCGGTTTGTCCTACCGCTTGATGCCTTCTGAAAAGTGGAACTTCTCGACATTCGGCAAGTACTACCGTCAGTATGTGGCAGGACCCATAGCCGAGGACGGTACAGGCAGCAATTATGTGCGTACCAGCCGCGCAGTAGACTCTTGGGGATATGGTGCTGCCGGAACCTATTTCATCCAGCCCGGTTTGCAGGCAAAGCTTTCTTATGAAAAGGCCTATCGTTTACCCACTATCGAAGAGATGTTTGGTGATGAAGACCTGGAGAGTGGAGACATCGGCATTCGCCCCGAGAATAGTGATAACATCAACCTGAACCTGAATTATTCCCGGAGTTTTGGAAAACATTCCGTCTACGTGGAAGGCGGTGTGGTATACCGCAATACAAAGGATTATATACAGCGTAATATTCAGGACTTGAGCGGTGGAAAAGAAGGCGCCACTTATGCCAACTACGGCAAGGTGCTGACGAAAGGGTACAATGTATCGGCGCGCTATGGCTTCGGACGCTGGCTGAGCATGGGCGGCAACTTCACGCAGATGAATGTGCGCGACAATGAGAAAATGCAGATCGGCAGTACCGGCAACTCTGTGGAAAACCTCGGCTATAAGGCGCGCATTCCCAATGTGCCCTATCAGTTTGCTGATTTTGACGTGAACTTCTATTGGCGCAACCTCTGGAAGAAAGGGAGTATGCTATCCTTGACTTACGACAACCAGTACATGCACAGCTTCTCCTACTATTCACAGGCCATCGGTAGCAAGAACAACGATTTCATGGTGCCCGACCAGTTCTCACACAACCTGGCATTGAGCTATGGTTTGAAGAATGGCCGCTATAACATCTCGTTCGAATGCCGCAACTTCACGAATGAGGATTTGTATGACAACTTCAGTCTTCAGAAAGCTGGACGTGCATTCTATGGCAAGGTACGCATACATTTTGGTGATTGACAGATATAATGTTTTTAATAGGTATAATTAATAAAAAGAACAAATGAAGAAGAATTATTTTTTGTCCGGTCTCTTTGCAATGGCAATGACCGGAATGGCTTTAATATCTTGTACGGCCACTGATGAACCGGGTTCCGGCTCCGGTTCCGGTTCGAAGGGTAACTATGTGATAGCTGCCACGGCTATTGTTTCGGGCAGTTCCGTTCCCGTCCTGCTGACGGCCGAGTCTCTGGAAAGCGGTGAAATTACTGCTGCCGGCAATGGACTTGTGAATGACGGGGCTACTTACTGGGTGTTCTACGGGAACAAATATCTGTATGCCTTGAACTATAATCAGGGTAATGCAGGTACTACTCAGTCGTTCGTCATGAATGCCGGCAATGAACCGGAAAAACGTACCCAGGAGTATCACGTCAACCGTTTCACCACCTACGGCTACTATAACGAGTACATCATGACCACCTCTACAGGTGCTGGGCCGACGGAAATGAACGATGAAAACGGATATACTCCGAAGTCTTTCCTCATCTCCTATCTGGATGTCGACAAACAGACTTATACCAACAACTCTGTAACCGAGGAAACGCCCTTCCTCTCCGAAAACTTCTTGGGTAACGGCGAGTTCGTAACTTTGGCGGGCATCGAGCAGGTGGGCAACAAGGTTTATGCGGCAGCCATTCCCATGGGATTGAGCCAGTACGGTGGCATTCAGAAGAATGAGGACGGTAGCTACAAGTGGGTGCTTCCGGGTAATGAAGATTTGATTAAGACAGAATCGGGCGGTAGTAACAGCAGTGCCTATTATAAGGATGAGTTGCAGTGGACGCAGTATCCCAATGAATGCCATATCGCTATCTTCAGCGACCGGACACTTAGCTCTTATAAGTACATTACCACAAACAAAATCAGTTATGCCGCCGGGCGCATGAAGTCACAGTACTACCAGATGAACTGGCTTGCTGACGACGGCTATGTATATGTTTTTTCTCCGAGCTATGCCAAGGCCATGACCGATGTCCGCCAGCAGACAACGTTGCCTGCCGGAGTGGTGCGTATCGATACAAAAACGGAAGAATTTGATGCCGGCTACTACTACAACCTCGAAGAAAAGGCGAACGGACACTCCTTCATGCGCAGTTGGTACATCTCCGGCAGTTATTTCTTGCTGTTGATGTACGATAAAGAAATTACGGATGCAGCAAAGGTAGCCGATCAACTAGCCGTATTCAATGCTTCAACCGGAACTTTGACTTATGTAAACGGCCTTCCAAGTGATGTTTCCGGCTTTGGTAATACCCCGTACATGGAAAATGGCAACGCATATGTGGCAGTCACTACCTCTTCCGGCTATCCCGCCATCTATAAGGTAGACCCTGCCAATGCAACGGCTACCAAAGGCCTGGTTGTCAATGCAACCCAACTGAACGGTGTAGGTAAACTGGAATAAAGCTCCTATGAAGAAAGTTTTTCGCAAGATACATTTATGGCTTTCAGTCCCCTTCGGGCTGCTGATTACCCTCATCTGTTTCTCCGGAGCCATGCTGGTATTCGAGACTGAGGTAATGGAGCTCTGCCGCCGCGGCCTCTACTATGTGGAGAAAGTCGGGCCGGCACCGCTTCCCATGGACAAGGTGGTCGAAAAAGTATCCGCTACTCTGCCGGACAGTGTCTCTGTGACGGGTATCACTGCATCGTCCGATCCGGAGCGTGCCTGGCAAGTGAACCTGTCCAAACCTCGCCGTGCTTCCATCTATGTAGACCAGTATACGGGCGTGATAAAGGGCAAATATGAGCGTGCACCGTTTTTCATGACCATGTTTCGCTTGCACCGCTGGTTGCTGGACAGCATGAGGCCCGATGGAGGTATTTTCTGGGGGAAAATGATTGTGGGCACCGCCACGCTGATGTTTGTCTTTGTCCTGATATCGGGTATTATCATCTGGTGGCCCCGTACAAAAAAGGCTTTGAAGAATAGTCTGAAGATTGTTGCCAATAAAGGTGGGCGCCGGTTCTGGTACGACCTGCATGTGGCAGGCGGCATGTACACGTTGATTCTTCTGTTGGTCATGGCGCTTACGGGACTGACATGGTCTTTCTCCTGGTATCGCATCGGCTTCTATAAGGTTTTCGGAGTGGAAACTACGCAAAGCGGTGGCAGACCGGGAGGTGAAAACCACGAAAGAAAGCCTTTCCCTTCTTTTGCAAACTGGCAGAAGGTTTACGAAGGACTGAAGGAACTCAATCCTGATTATAAGCAGATATCCATATCAAAAGGTTCTGCCACGGTATCTTTCAATCGGTTGGGCAACAGGCGTGCTGCCGACCGCTATACGTTCAATCCCCGTACCGGTGAAATCACCGGGATTACCTTATATAAGGATGCCGACGCCTCAGGAAAAATCCGTGGTTGGATATTCTCTGTTCACGTAGGCAGTTGGGGAGGGCTGACCACCCGCATATTGAGTTTCCTTGCCGCTTTGACAGGTGCAAGTTTGCCGCTGACGGGCTATTATCTTTGGATTCGCAGATTGATTCGGAAGGGCAGGAGGAAAGCGAACATACAATTAAAGAAAGTTGCTTAGAAAAAGCAGGCAGTTTTATAATAATGTATTTCAAACCGCTGTCAATTATGATGAACTGATGCAGCTTAAAAAGGAGTTGAAAGTATGGAAAAACTCCTAATCATGTGCGAAGGTCCAAACGAAAAAGAAATCATAAAAATGTATGAGCAGGGTATCTCCTTTATTTTACTAAT
>CAJJYX010000049.1 GCA_905197435.1 uncultured Bacteroides sp. | reverse complement strand
TCCAGGACAAGCTATATCTGGGCAATCTGGATGCCCGCCGCGACTGGGGATATGCCAAAGACTACATCGAGTGCATGTGGCTTATCCTGCAGCACGACACCCCCGAAGACTTCGTCATTGCTACCGGAGAAATGCATACCGTACGCGAGTTTGCAACATTGGCGTTCCGGGAGGTAGGCATCACTCTGCGTTGGGAAGGTCAAGGAGTAGACGAAAAAGGTATCGACACACAAACCGGAAAAACCATCGTAGAGGTCGATCCCAAATACTTCCGTCCTGCAGAAGTGGAACAGTTGTTGGGAAACCCCACCAAAGCAAAAACATTGCTGGGATGGAATCCGAAACAAACCAGTTTTGAAGAATTGGTACACATCATGGCAGAACATGACATGAAATTTGTGAAGAAACTGCACTTAAGGAACGAAGAGATTTGAATGAACAATTAAATTTTCAGACAACAATGTTAGATAAAAATGCCAAAGTATATGTAGCAGGCCACCGTGGACTGGTAGGTTCTGCCATCTGGAAGAATCTTCAGGAGAAAGGATACACCAACCTCATCGGTAAGACCCATAAAGAACTCGACCTGCTCGACGGAGTTGCCGTACGCCGCTTTTTCGACGAGGAGCAACCTGAATATGTATTCCTTGCCGCCGCCTTTGTAGGTGGCATCATGGCCAACAGTATCTACCGCGCCGACTTCATCTACAAGAACCTGCAGATACAGCAGAACGTTATCGGAGAAAGCTTCCGCCACGGAGTGAAAAAGCTCCTCTTCCTGGGTAGCACTTGCATCTATCCCCGTGATGCCGAACAGCCAATGAAGGAAGACGCGCTCCTCACCTCTCCGCTGGAATACACCAACGAACCGTATGCCATCGCCAAAATAGCCGGACTGAAAATGTGCGAAAGCTTCAACCTGCAATATGGCACGAACTACATCGCCGTAATGCCCACCAACCTTTATGGGCCGAACGATAACTTCGACCTGGAGCGCAGCCATGTACTCCCCGCCATGATACGCAAGATACACCTTGCCCACTGCCTGAAACAAGGTGACTGGGATGCCGTGCGCCACGACATGAACCTACGTCCGGTAGAAGGCATCAATGGAGACAGCAGCAAAGAAGACATCCTGGATATCCTCCGGAAATATGGTGTCAGCGAAGAGGAAGTCAAACTCTGGGGAACCGGCACCCCCTTACGTGAGTTCCTCTGGAGCGAAGAGATGGCAGATGCCAGTGTCTTCGTTATGGAACACGTCGACTTTAAGGATACCTTCAAGCCAGGCGACAAAGACATCCGCAACTGCCACATCAATATCGGCACAGGCAAGGAGATTACTATCCGGCAATTGGCAGAGCTGATTGTCAGCACCGTAGGCTATCGAGGCCGACTAACCTTTGATGCTTCCAAACCCGACGGGACCATGCGCAAACTGACCGACCCCAGCAAACTGCACGCACTGGGGTGGCATCATAAGATTGACATTGAAGAAGGAGTACAACGTATGTACAGTTGGTATAAGGGTGAGCTCTAAAGTATGCTCCCAACCTGACCTGCGCCATTCATAAAATGCCTTTTGAATGGGGCATTTCTCCGGCACCGGGGAGCAAAGGGCTCGACACCGGGAAGCACCCCCTTCGCCACCGAGGAGCTCTGCCTTCTCCGGTGGCCAAGGAAACAGGGTGCTTTTACCTTCATAAAATATCTAAAGATAGCCTGTCGCAAAAAGCTATTTTCTCTTTAAAAGTTTGCTTTCTGTATATAAACCCTTATATTTGCACAATTTTCAACCAACTGCGCAATCAAATATCATGGAACAAAGTTTTATCGCCTATATAGAGAATAGCATAAAGGAAAATTGGGATTTAGACGCTCTGACCGACTACAAAGGAGCAACATTACAATATAAGGACGTAGCCCGCAAAATAGAAAAACTGCATATCATTTTTGAAGCAAGCGGCATCAAGAAAGGTGATAAAATTGCCGTCTGCGGTCGTAATAGCTCCCATTGGGGCGTAACGTTCCTCGCAACGCTGACCTACGGCGCGGTAATCGTCCCTATCCTCCACGAGTTCAAGGCGGACAACATACATAATATCGTGAACCATTCTGAAGCCAAACTGCTTTTCGTAGGCGACCAAGTCTGGGAAAACCTCAACGAGAGCGCCATGCCATTACTGGAGGGCATCATGATGATGACAGACTTCTATATCCTTGTCTCCCGTAGCGAAAAGCTGGACTATGCCCGCGAACATCTCAACGAAATGTTCGGCAAGAAATATCCCAAGAACTTCCGCAAGGAACACATCAGCTATCACAAGGACCAGCCCGACGAACTGGCTGTCATCAACTATACATCAGGCACCACCAGCTACTCCAAAGGGGTGATGCTGCCCTACCGCAGCCTGTGGTCAAACACAACTTTCGCTTTTGAAGTATTGTCACTGAAAGCCGGTGATAAGATTGTCTCCATGCTTCCCATGGCCCACATGTACGGGCTTGCATTTGAATTTCTGTATGAATTCTCCGTAGGCTGCCATATTTTCTTCCTTACACGCATGCCCAGCCCCAAAATCATCTTCCAAGCCTTTACCGAGGTGAAGCCCAACTTGATTGTGGCTGTTCCGCTTATCATCGAGAAAATTATAAAGAAGAGTGTACTGCCCAAACTGGAAACTCCAGCCATGAAGCTGTTGCTGAAAGTACCCATCATCAACGACAAGATAAAAGCCACCGTACGCGAGCAAATGATACAAGCCTTTGGTGGCAACTTTGTAGAAATCATTATAGGAGGAGCTGCCTTCAACCAGGAAGTGGAGCAGTTCTTGAAGATGATAGACTTCCCGTATACGGTAGGCTATGGAATGACGGAATGCGGCCCTATTATCTGCTACGAGGATTGGACCCGCTTCAAACCCGGTTCTTGCGGAAAGAGCGCACCGCGCATGGAAGTGAGAATCCTCTCGCGCGACCCGGAGAATGTTCCGGGAGAGATTGTCTGCCGTGGTCCCAATGTGATGTTGGGATATTACAAGAACGAGGAAGCTACCGGACAGGTGCTCGACAAAGACGGCTGGCTGCACACCGGAGACCTTGCCCTGATGGACGCAGAAGGCAACGTCAGCATCAAGGGGCGCAGCAAGAACATGCTCCTCGGTCCGAGCGGCCAGAATATCTACCCCGAAGAGATAGAAGACAAACTGAACAATATGCCGTATGTAGCCGAAAGCATCATCGTACAACAAAATGAGAGGCTTGTAGGCCTGGTTTATCCCGACTTTGACGATGCCTTTGCCCATGGCCTGAACAATGACGACCTCGAACGCGTCATGGAGGAAAACCGTGTGGCGCTGAATGCGGAACTGCCGGCATACAGCCAGATTTCCAAAATGAAAATCTATCCTGAAGAATTTGAAAAAACGCCGAAGAAATCCATCAAACGCTTCTTGTATCAGGAGGCCAAAGGATAACGTAACCGGCATTGAACAATAACCTATCTAACCCTTTCTAAATTATTATCTAAATGAGAAACGAATTATTATTATCCGCCATGCTCCCAATATGCGGAATGGCGGGAGAAGCGTATGGCATGCCGTCCGGGGATGCCACACCTGCGCCAAATGGGCAGCCCAATATTATTCTGTTCTTAGTGGATGACATGGGATGGCAAGATACCTCCCTCCCCTTTTGGACACAGCGCACCAAGTACAACGATACGTATCATACTCCCAACATGGAGCGGATGGCCGCACAGGGCAAAATGTTTACACAGGCCTATGCATGCAGCATCAGTTCACCTACGCGTGTCAGCCTTTTTACGGGAATGAATGCCGCCAGACACCGCGTCACCAGTTGGACCCTCCGTAAGAACACTACCCATGAACAACCGGACTCGGTCATGATTTATCCGGAATGGAATGTCAACGGCATTTGCCAAGAGCCGGGCGTGGAACGGACCACACAAGTCACCTCTCTGGCCGAAGTGCTCAAAGAGCACGGCTATCACACCATCCATTGTGGAAAAGCTCACTTCGGTGCCGAAGGTACTCCCGGAGCCGACCCACTGCAAATGGGGTTTGAAGTGAATATAGCCGGGCATGCCGCCGGTTCACCAGCCAGCTACTATGGCAAGGAGAATTTTGGCAACAAGGCAGACGGTAAAAGTCCCCTGGCTGCCGTACCCGGTCTGGAGAAGTACCACGGAACCGACACTTTCCTAAGCGAAGCCCTTACCATAGAGGCCATGAAGGCACTGGACGATGCACAGCAGACCGACAAGCCATTCTTTCTGTACATGGCACACTATGCCATCCATACCCCTATACAGCCCGACATGCGTTTCTATCAGAAGTATCTGGACAAAGGTCTTCCTCCGGTAGAAGCCGCCTACGCCACCCTTATTGAAGGTATGGATAAAAGTCTGGGAGACATCATGGACTATCTGGACAAGAACAACCTGACGGGAAATACCATCCTCATCTTCATGTCCGACAATGGCGGTTTGGCGGCTCACACTCGTGCCGGACAACTGCATGTCCAGAACTATCCGCTCAACAGTGGTAAAGGTTCCGCCTACGAAGGAGGCATACGTGAACCGATGATTGTTCGCTGGCCGGGTGTCGTGACTCCCCAAACCAAATGCGACCACTATCTGATGATTGAAGACTTCTTCCCCACCATCCTTGAGATGGCGGGGATAAACAACTATACAACCGTACAGCAACGCGACGGCATCAGTTTTATGCCATTACTCACGGGAAAAGGTGAAATGAAAGACCGTGATATCTACTGGCATTACCCCAATAGCTGGGGTCCCTCCGGTCCGGGCATCGGAGCTACTTGTTCCATCCGCTCGGGCGACTGGAAGCTGGTGTATTACTTCGGTGACGGTAGACGGGAACTTTTCAACATCCCTGCCGACATCAGTGAAAAGCATGATATGGCCCAAGAGAGACCTGAAGTCGTCAAAGAGTTGTCACGGAAATTGAGTAATTACCTCCGGTCTGTGGATGCACAACGTCCTCTGTTGCGTGCTACCCACCAACCAGCTCCCTGGCCGGACGAAATATAGAAAAATATGAGACGAACCCTTTCACTCCTCCTCATGTCCTTGCTTTTTGCAGGGACAGCTTTCGCCCAAGAGTATAATCCGGGCAGTGTACAACCGGACACGATTCAGAAATCTTCCAAAGGCACTCCCCGGGAAAAACATTCCACACAGACAGACCACGGTCCGGTAGGAGTCAATATCTCCTTATGGAAAAACATCTCCACACAACGGACTGATACCGTGGGAAGCACCTGCTTCAATTTGGGCGTGTTCTCCTCCATGAACCGTCTGAATGGCCTCGGCATGAATATTCTTGGCAGTGTGACAGGTAAGGATGTGAACGGCATACAAATGGCTGGCCTGTCAAATATGGTGGGTGGAAGTATGCGAGGTGTACAGATAGCAGGCATTACCAACATCAATGGAAACGACCTTACCGGATTATCCGCTTCGGGACTGGTAGGTATCACCGGAAACCATGCGCAAGGTGTTATCATTTCCGGTCTGGCAAACATCAGTGGTGACTATAGCCGTGGTGTCTCCATAGGCGGTTTGTTGAACATCAGTGGAGAAGATGCTTCCGGTATGCACTTTGCCGGACTCGCCAATGTTTCCGGCGGAAATTTCAAAGGTTTTTCAGGTGCCGGCCTGCTGAGTGTAATCGGTAAAAACTTAAACGGCATGCAAATGTCCGCCCTTGCCAACATCACAGCCGGAGATATGACCGGTGTCCAGGTTTCCGGTCTGGGCAATGTGGTGGGCGGCACAGCTCGGGGATTGCAAATAGGTGCCGCCAATATGGCTATCCGGGCCAAGGGACTTCAGATAGGTCTTTTCAACTACTACAAAGAGAAATTAGACGGTTTCCAGTTGGGATTGGTCAATGCCAATCCCAAAACGAAAGTCCAAATGATGTTTTTTGGAGGTAATGCCACTAAGCTGAATGTAGGCGCCCGTTTCAAGAACCAACTCTTTTACACCATCCTCGGCGGGGGTACCCATTATCTGGATTTTAGTGACAAGTTCTCCGCTGCCCTCTTCTACCGCGCAGGCCTTGAACTGCCCCTCTGCGAACGGCTGTTCATCAGCGGAGACTTAGGATACCAGCATATAGAAACCTTCAAGAACAAAGACTACGGCATCCCCGCCCGCCTCTATGCCCTCCAAGCACGCGTCAATCTGGAATACCACCTGACAGACCGTCTCGGCGTATTCCTCACCGGCGGGGCCAGCCGCTACTATACAAAAGGGGAAACCTATGACAAAGGAATCATTGTGGAGGGCGGAGTAACACTGTTGAAGTTATGAAGGGTTAGGGATTAGGGGTTAGGGATTAGCAGTAAATCCCTAATCCCTAATCCCTAATCACTAATTCACTGTTTTTCCTTAATAAGTCCTGTCCTATATGCCACCAGCAGTTTCTTCAAATCCTGAATCTGCGTAACGAGTTCGCTACCTTTATCCGTATCCTTCACCATCATACGCTGTGAATTGAATTCAACGACCAGCGTTGTGGACTTGATGTCCTGGCCTTCTTCAATGGCCTTTTGACGACTCTGGAAGGGTTCATGCTGCACCAGTTGCAAACCATGGGAATGATACACCAGCGTATATCCCGCAATTCCTGTTTCCGGCTGATAGGCTTTTGAAAAACCGCCGTCAATTACCAGCAGTTTGCCGTCTGCCTTGATGGGTTTCTCACCTTTGATGGTCTTCACCGGCACATGCCCGTTGATGATGTGCGAGTGCGGTCCCGGCTTCACGCCGAACTCTTCAAGAATGCGGTCGCACACCTCCGCCTCATTGCGCAGGGTATAGTAATGCCCCTTCGTCTCCTTATGCAATGCTTTATCGGCCACAAAATAGCGTTCAAAGGTAGCCATTTTGTCTTTATCGAATGAAGGGGCATCCGGTCCGCACCACATGTACCAGACATAATCCAGCGCAAACTGTTTCTCTTCCGAACCATCCTCGCCAAAATAGGCGGTACGTATCAGTTGGTCGGTCTTTTGCAACAATGTGTGCCCCCAGTATTCCTTTTGGCCGATGCGGACATGCTTGAAACTGCCATCCGCGTTCAAAGGAACGGAAGCATGATAAAGCAGGTTACTGTTGCACACCAGATACATGCCGCCATACGTAAACAGACAGCGCATGTGCTTCTTCATCTTCTCACTGTTCATGAAAGAAGAGTGAATGCGATGCATCAGTTCACGCTCTTCGTCAGAAAGACGGTACGGGTCTGCCGGGTCTATGGTGGGGAAATTCACATCGCACAACGGATATTCTTTGCCCTCGTAGACAAACACGCCGCGTTTAAAGTCCACCAGATGCAGCAGTCTCCGGTCCTCCATGCCGAATTCCGGACGGCGGCTGATGATTTCCGCCTCCAGCTTCAGCTGAATGACCGTAATCGCCTTGTGCATCTGTGTTATCAGCCGCAAGGTCTTTTCATTATATTCCGCATCGGCAAAATTCATTTTCGGCGCAAAGATGGTACAAGGATCGTCCGCATACGTATCCATGGCAAACGTCGCAAGCGGCAACAGATTAATGCCATAGCCATCCTCCAGCGTTGCCAGATTGGCATAGCGCATCGACATACGGATTACGTTGGCTATGCAAGCGTCATTGCCCGATGCGGCACCCATCCACAGAATGTCGTGGTTGCCCCATTGAATATCAAAATTATGATAATCGCAGAGGGTGTCCATGATAATGTGGGCACCCGGTCCGCGGTCATATATATCGCCTACGATATGCAGTGAGTCAATGGTCAGACGCTGGATAAGGTTGCACATCGCCACAATAAAGTCATCTGCACGCTTCGTAGAAATGATGGTACTGATGATGACATTGATGTAAGCATGCTTGTTGGGTTCGATGCTCGATTCGTGCAACAACTCCTGAATAATATACGAGAACTCCGCCGGAAGTGCTTTGCGTACTTTCGAACGGGTATATTTGGACGAAACGTTCTGGCATACTTTTACCAACTGGTTCAACGTGATGAGGTACCAATCGTCCAGATCCGTTTCCTGCTCCTTGATGAGTTGCAGCTTCTCTTCCGGATAATAAATCAATGTACAGATTTCCTTCTTCTCGCTTTCGCGCAATGTATGCCCGAAGATTTCGTTCACCTTACGCTTCACTGCTCCCGATGCATTCTTCAGCACGTGTTGAAAAGCCTCATACTCGCCATGAATATCCGTCAGAAAATGTTCTGTACCTTTCGGCAGATTCAGAATGGCCTCCAGATTGATGATTTCCGTACTGGCATCAGCAATGGTAGGAAAACTGCGTGATAATAATTGCAAATAACGCAAGTCATTGACAATACTTTCCGGAGTTATATTTCCCATAATCTAATTGATGATTGAGAGTTGACAATTGATAATTAACAATTCATAGTATTCTTCATTTTCTCTCCATTATCAATTAATGAAGAACATGAGCAGCACTTGCGCTATGACTACCCGCAGAAACATGCATAGCGGATAAACCGTGGCATAAGCCACAGACGGATTGTCTCCCGGAATGGTGTCGTTGGCGTAGTTCAGCGCCATGGGGTTTGCCATGCTTCCGCACAGCATACCTGCCATCGTTCCAAAATCTATCTTCAGCCACTTAAAGGTGACAACTCCCATTATCAATACCGGAATCACCGTCAGCGCAAAGCCTGTGGCAATCCACAACAGCCCTTCCGGACGGAATACCGTATCGAAGAAATGGGCGCCGGCGTCCAGCCCCAGACAAGCCAGGTAAAGAGACAAGCCCAACGCCCGGAGCATCAGGTTCGCACTGCGCGTAGTATAAGTCACCATATGCATCCTCGGACCGAATGTACCGATAAGAATGCCTACGATGATAGGACCACCCGCCAACCCGAGCCGCACGGGGGCGCTGATACCGGGAATAGATATCGGAATTGCTCCCAAAGCCAGACCGATGACAATGCCGATAAATACCGCCACCAAGTTCGGTTCCTTCAGGCTTTTCACGGCATTGCCCAGCACTTTCTCCACATTTTGTATGGCAGCGGCTTCGCCCACTACGGTCAGACGGTCACCCAATTGCAAAGTCAGTTCCGCCGTGGCAAGCAACTGCACACCACTACGATATACCCGACTGATATTGATACCGTAATGATTGCGCAGATGGAGAGAGCCCAGTTTCTTACCGTTCAATTCAGGACGCGTCACTACGATGCGTTGTGAAATCAGCTGGCTGTCTATGGCATTCCAGTCTATGTCTTCCTTGTTCCAGTCGGTGTGTTCCTGCTCACCGAAAAGTACAGTCAGAGCCGGAGTATTCTTCTCCGAAGTTATCACCAGCAGGCGGTCACCTTCCTTTATAACCTTTTCCGAAGTAGGGATGCTTACATTCCCATCCCTCCACAAACGTGAAATCACAAACTTGGGATAACTGTTCAGCCCACCGATTTCCTTGATACTCTTATTGAAGATGGCGGGATTGTGTACTTGGAACGCAACAATATAAGGCTTGTTCAAGTCATCCTTCTCTTTCAGTTCCAAGTCTTCCTTATGAGTCAGTGTCTTACGGATGAGCAATATGGCCAGAATAACACCGACCACTCCCAAAGGATATGACACGGCACAACCCAACGCAGGTGTACTCGCCTCCAGTCCCATCTGCTTCAATGTCTGCTGCGCCGCACCGAGCGCCGGCGTGTTTGTCGTGGCACCGCAAAGGATGCCCACCATATCCGGCAGGGATATCCCCAGGACATAACTGCCCAGCACAGTCAGCAAAGTACCGACGAGCACCACACCCGTAGCGAGCATATTCAACTGTATCCCTCCCTTCCGGAAAGAGCTGAAAAAGCCCGGTCCCACCTGCAAGCCCAAAGCATACACAAATATCACCAACCCGAAGCTTTCTGCATAATTCAGCATCTGCGGATCTATGGACAACCCGAAATGTCCGGCAATGATACCGGCAAAGAACACGAACGTCACTCCCAGGGAAATTCCGCAAATATGTATCTTCCCCAATCCCAATCCGATAGCGGAAATCAGCGAAAGCGCCACAACCGCCTGCAAGGCGGAGTGTTCAACGAATAAACTATATAACCAGTCCAATATGTATTCTATTTTATAGTTTCAGGCTGCAAAGATAATGCAAAATAAAATGAACCTGTCTATTTTTATGCAGAAATACATTTCATTCTTTTCCATATCAAAAACAGGCATTAAACCTTTATTTTCGTATTTTTGCTAATCGAAAGGACATGTACTACAGAAAAAACTCTATAAACAATTGAACATGAAACACTATCTAATCCCTTTCCTTGCTACTTTTGCACTACTGACCGCAGCCGCTCAGCAGCAAAACGAAGTTACCAGCATCCTCGAAATACTGGACGTAACCAATGGTGACAGAACCGTCGTAAAAGAATTCCCTTATCGGATTGAAGCTCCCAATTGGACACCTGACGGACAATGGCTGCTATACAACAGCGGAGGGAAACTATACCGCCTCGCCCCTGTCCCATCTGCCGAACCGGAGTTGATAGATACGGATTTTGCCCAGAACTGTAACAATGACCATGTAATCTCAGCCGACGGGCAGCAAATAGCCATCAGCCACGGTACAAAAGAAGACCATAAATCGCGCATTTACACACTTCCGATAACGGGCGGCACTCCCCGCCTAATAACCCCTTTAGGTCCCAGCTACCTCCATGGATGGAGCCCCGACGGCAAGCAACTGGCCTACTGTGCCGAACGGAACGGTAACTTCGACGTCTACGCCATCCCGGCAGAAGGAGGTGAAGAAACCCGCCTGACATCTGCCGAAGGCTTGGATGACGGACCGGAATATTCACCTTGTGGACAATATATATGGTTCAACTCAGTACGCACCGGACTCATGCAAATCTGGCGCATGAAGGCAGATGGTTCGGAACAGACCCAAATGACCTTCGACGAAACCCGTAATTCATGGTTCCCACATATCTCACCCGATGGGAAATCCATAGTCTTCATCACCTACTACAAAGGCGACCTGGAACCGGGAGAACACCTGCCTAACAAGAATGTAGAGTTGCGCCTGATGCCGGCAAACGGCGGAGAACCGAAAACATTGTTGAAGCTTTTCGGCGGACAAGGTACTATCAACGTCAACTCATGGGCACCGGACAGCAGACGCATAGCCTTTGTCAGCTATCGAATTAACTGATATGACTGATTGGTTTCACTCCATTTTTTACTAACTTTGCCCGACTAAAGATGCTGTAAAGACAAAATGGAAAAGAAAAAGAAAAAAATACTTATCGGAACGTTCATCGCACTGGTTCTTATCGGAGCGGCTTGTGCAGGAATGATATATTACTATCTGTTTGCCCCGCAATTCCATCCGCAAAAAACAACCTATATCTATATAGACCGCGATGATACCGCCGACTCCATATATAATAAGGTGAAATTGCAAGGTCGTCCACGAAGCTTTGCCGGCTTCCGCTGGATGGCCCGATATCGGAAATATCCTCAAAACATACACACCGGACGCTACGCTATACGACCGGGAGAAAATGTGTACCACGTATTCAGCCGTCTGTACCGCGGGTATCAAGAGCCAATGAACCTCACTGTCGGCAGCGTACGCACGCTGGACAGGCTGGCACGCAGCATTGGCAAGCAGCTCATGATAGACTCCGCCGAGATAGCCGGACTGATGAACGACTCCGCATTCCAACAAAAATCAGGATACCACAAAGAGACCATGCCCTGCCTTTTCATTCCCGAAACTTATCAAGTATATTGGGACATGAGTGCAGAGGAGTTCTTTGAGAGAATGAAGCTGGAGCATCAGAAGTTCTGGAACCAGGAACGTCTAAACAAAGCCACCGCCATCGGGATGACACCCGTGGAAGTCTGCACCCTCGCCTCCATCGTCGAGGAAGAGACAAACAATAATCCTGAAAAGCCGATAGTGGCAGGACTGTATATCAACAGGCTGCATTCCGGCATGCCCCTGCAAGCCGACCCGACCATCAAATTCGCTTTGCAGGACTTTGGCTTGCGGAGAATTACCAATGCCCATCTGGCGATAGATTCACCTTACAATACCTACCGCAACACCGGACTTCCTCCAGGCCCCATACGCATCCCCTCGCCCATCGGGGTGGATGCCGTATTGAATTACACGAAACACAACTACCTCTACATGTGTGCCAAAGAGGATTTCTCGGGTACCCACAACTTTGCATCCAATTATACCGAGCACATGAAAAATGCAAGGAAATACTGGAATGCATTAAACGAAAGAAAGATTTTCAAGTAATCTACTGATAAAATAAAAGCAAAATCCTATATTTGCGCAAAATATCAATCCATGACCAACACTTAAATATTCAAATATGAGCAAGCAACTCTTACTTGGCGATGAAGCCATTGCACAAGCCGCATTAGATGCCGGACTTTCGGGTGTATATGCCTATCCCGGCACTCCTTCTACAGAAATCACCGAATATATTCAGATGGCACCGATTACTGCCGAACAGAACATCCATAGCCGTTGGTGCTCTAACGAGAAAACAGCAATGGAGGCAGCCTTGGGCATGTCATATGCAGGCAAACGTTCATTGGTGTGCATGAAACACGTGGGTATGAACGTGGCTGCCGACTGTTTCATCAACTCTGCCATTACGGGTGTAAAGGGTGGTCTGATAGTCATTGCTGCCGACGACCCCAGCATGCACTCCTCACAAAACGAACAAGACAGCCGTTTCTACGGCGACTTTGCACTGGTTCCGATGTATGAGCCGAGCAACCAGCAGGAAGCATACGACATGGCATACAGCGGATTCAACTTCTCCGAGCAGACCGGCGAACCCATATTAATGAGAATGGTTACCCGCCTGGCACACTCCCGCTCCGGTGTAGAGCGCAAGGCACAACAACCGCAGAATGAGATTTCGTTCAGCGAAGATCCACGCCAATTCATCCTCTTGCCGGGTAATGCACGCAAACGCTACAAAGCATTACTGCAACGCCAGGATGAATTTATCAAGGCCTCTGAAAACTCTGTATACAATAAATACACCGACGGCCCGAACAAGAAGTTGGGCATCGTGGCATGCGGCATCGGTTACAACTACCTGATGGAAAACTATCCCGGCGGTTGCGAATATCCGGTATTGAAAATCGGGCAGTACCCGCTCCCCAAAAAACAACTGATGCAATTGGTAGAGGCATGTGACGAGATTCTGGTACTGGAAGACGGACAACCGTTTGTAGAAAAACAACTGAAAGGCTATCTGGGCATCGGCATCAAAGTAAAAGGTCGTCTGGATGGTACTCTTTCGCAAGACGGAGAATTGAATCCGGACAGCGTGGCACGTGCCGTAGGCAAAGAGAACAAGGCTGAATTCAGCGTACCTTCTCTGGTGGAAATGCGTCCACCCGCATTATGCGAGGGGTGCGGACACCGCGATATGTACACGGTGCTCACTCAGGTATTGAAAGAGGAATATCCTACTCATAAAGTGTTCAGCGATATAGGCTGTTATACACTGGGAGCCAATGCACCGTTCAATGCCATCAACTCATGCGTGGATATGGGTGCCTCCATCACCATGGCAAAAGGTGCCTCAGACGCCGGTCTGCATCCTGCCGTAGCCGTAATCGGTGACTCCACCTTCACTCACTCGGGAATGACGGGGTTGCTGGATTGTGTCAATGAAAATGCCGATGTAACCATCGTTATTTCCGACAACGAAACCACCGCCATGACCGGAGGACAAGACTCTGCCGGCACCGGACGCTTGGAAACCATTTGTACCGGTATCGGTGTAGCTCCCGAGCATATCCGCGTTGTAGTTCCTTTGAAAAAGAACTATGAAGAGATGAAACAAATCATCCGGGAAGAAATCGAATACCACGGCGTATCCGTCATCATCCCCCGCAGAGAATGCATCCAAACATTAGCACGCAAGAAAAGAAATAAGTAAAGCCATGAAAAAAGACATCATACTTTCCGGCGTAGGAGGACAAGGTATTCTTTCCATCGCCACCGTAATCGGTAAAGCAGCCCTCAAAGGCGGACTATACATGAAGCAGGCAGAAGTGCACGGAATGAGCCAGAGAGGCGGCGACGTGCAATCCAATCTGCGCATCAGCGACCAACCCATTGCTTCGGATCTCATTCCCACTGGAAAATGCGACCTCATCATCTCCCTCGAACCGATGGAAGCACTGCGATACCTCCCCTATCTCAGTCCCGAAGGTTGGCTGGTGACTAATGAAGCACCCTTCATCAACATCCCCAACTATCCGGCAGAGGAAGATATAAAAGGAGAAATCAACAAGCTGCCGCACAAAATCATGTTGAACGTAAACGAAGTAGCAAAAGAAGTTGGTTCCACACGCGTGGCAAACATCGTATTGCTGGGTGCAACCATCCCTTTCCTCGGCATTGATTACGCAACGATACAGGACAGCATCCGCGAAATCTTCCAGCGCAAAGGTGACGCCATTGTCGAACTGAACCTCAAAGCACTGGCAGCAGGTAAAGAGATTGCAGAAAAATTGATGTAAACTATAATTGACTCTAAATTCCAACATACCATGAATAACAAATACTGGGAAGAAGAGATTGAGACGATGCCCCGGGAGCAATTGCGCGAACTGCAATTGCAACGATTAAAGAAAACCGTCAGCATTGCCGCCAACTCTCCTTATTACAAAAAGGTGTTCCAGGAGCATGGCATCACTGCCGACAGCATCCGGTCTGTAGAAGATATACGCAAGATACCATTTACCACCAAAGCCGATATGCGGGCCAATTATCCTTTTGGATTAGTAGCAGGCAATATGCGTGAAGATGGTGTACGCATCCATTCTTCCAGTGGTACTACCGGCACGCCGACTGTCATCGTACATTCCCAACACGATTTGGACTCCTGGGCTAACTTGGTAGCTCGTTGTCTCTATATGGTCGGTATTCGCAAAACGGATGTTTTCCAAAACAGCTCCGGCTACGGCATGTTCACCGGAGGCTTGGGATTTCAATACGGAGCCGAACGTCTGGGCGCACTGACTGTTCCTGCCGCTGCCGGAAACAGCAAGCGCCAGATCAAGTTCATCACAGATTTCAAGACAACTGCTCTCCATGCCATTCCCAGCTATGCCATCCGTTTGGCCGAAGTATTCCAAGAAGAAGGCATAGACCCGACCAGCACAAGTCTGAAAACACTTGTTATCGGTGCCGAACCCCACACAGACGAGCAACGAAAGAAAATTGAGCGCATGCTTGGCGTCAAAGCCTACAACAGTTTTGGCATGACCGAAATGAATGGTCCCGGTGTAGCTTTTGAATGTACCGAACAAAACGGAATGCACTTTTGGGAAGATTGTTACCTTGTCGAAATCATTAATCCGGAAACCGGCGAACCCGTTCCGGAAGGTGAAATCGGCGAACTGGTACTGACTACTTTAGATAGAGAAATGATGCCGCTCATCCGTTATCGAACGCGCGACCTTACCCGCATTTTACCGGGCAAGTGCCCATGCGGACGTACCCACATCCGCATAGACCGCATCAAAGGCCGCAGCGATGACATGTTCATCATCAAGGGAGTCAATATCTTCCCGATGCAAGTGGAAAAGGTACTGGTACAATTCCCCGAATTGGGCAGCAACTACCTTATTACGCTCGAAACGGTGAATAATCAAGATGAAATGATTGTAGAAGTTGAGCTCAGCGACCTCTCTACCGATAACTACATCGAACTGGAGAAGATTCGCAAGGCAATCACCCGTCAACTGAAAGATGAGATTCTGGTAACCCCGAAATTACGGCTGGTGAAGAAAGGTTCCCTGCCGCAGAGTGAGGGAAAAGCCGTCAGGGTAAAAGACCTGCGAGACAATAAATAGACATTGAGAACCTCTTTTCAAAAGAGGGTATTATATTAAGAATAAGCCTATTGCAGTTTCCCACTTATAGGAAACGAGCGTTTCCACACGCAGGAACGACAGTTCCCCCTCATAGGAACAGTAGTTTCCCCTAAGGGGAACGAGAGTTCCCTCAAGCGGGAACGATGGTTTCCTCAAATGGGAACGGCAGTTTCCTCAAATGGGAACGGCAGTCAAATGTAGTGAATAGCCATTGTTATCGGCAATTCATTTCAATGCCACACATCATCTGCTTAAAAAGAAAGAGGAATGGTGATCCAGACGGACTACCATTCCTCTTTTATAGAAAGCCGCACCGATGATGTGATGAAACTCCGTATGACATGATTTGAGTGCTCCTCCTCTTTGTAATCCACCGACTCAAAAGTTACCCCGAAGGGCGTGGCCCGCCATTGAGAAGCGAAGCTTGTCTCGGTATTTCATAAAAATTGATGAGTTTCCCGATCCAATCAATGCGGCTATTTTTTCTATAACAAAGATAATGAGTTTCTATGAAAGAAACAAGCAAAAGCAGCAAATTGTTTCAAATCCTTTTCAAGTTCTATCCTTATTCTGAGGTATCCCAAAACAAAAAGTGCTGACTACCAAAAGAGTAATCAGCACTTCGTAATTTATCTGCTAACTGTTTTATGCAGCCTTTGCTTTAGCAACGATAGCCTTGAAAGCTTCCGGATGGTTCATCGCTAAATCAGCCAACACTTTGCGGTTAATCTCGATACCGGCTTTGTGTAAAGCCCCCATCAGCTTAGAATAAGACATGCCTTCCAAACGAGCGGCAGCATTGATACGCTGAATCCACAAAGCACGGAAGTTTCTCTTCTTATTCTTACGGTCACGGAATGCATAAGTCAGACCTTTTTCCCAAGTATTCTTGGCAACGGTCCAAACGTTCTTTCTTGCACCAAAGTAACCTCTGGTCAATTTCAAAATTTTCTTTCTTCTTGCTTTAGAAGCAACATGATTTACTGATCTTGGCATAGTTTTACTTGTTTTTGAATGTTAGCGCCGTTACTTCACGCAGCGGACTTAAAGCTAATGCATTCGGTTAATAACTTTAATACTTTTGTACGCTTTTCAATTACTTCATTGCTAAGAGCTCTTTCACTTGGCTTACATCTGTTGTACTAACAAGTGTAGAGTAGCACAAATTTCTTTTCTGCTTCTTAGTCTTCTTAGTCAGAATATGACTATGAAAAGCGTGCTTTCTTTTGATTTTACCTGTTCCGGTAAGAGTAAATCTCTTTTTAGAACCGGAGTTAGTCTTCATCTTTGGCATCTTTTTTAAACTTTTTAATTATTAAATTATATGGCAACGCACTATACCTATGGCGTTACTCATTTCTTTATTCTTCTTCTGTTCCAGCCTGAGCAGCCTTTGGTGCTTCTGCAGGCTTGGGAGCTGCGTTCTTCCTCGGTGCCGCTGCTTTTTTCGGAGAAAGCTGGATTGTCATTCGCTTTCCTTCCAAAATCGGCATCTGGTCAACCTTTGCATACTCTTCCAAATCATTGGCAAAACGAAGCAACAACACTTCACCCTGCTCTTTGAACAAGATGGAACGTCCTTTAAAAAACACGTAAGCCTTTACTTTGTCACCATCTTCCAAAAAACCTTTAGCATGCTTCAATTTGAAGTTATAGTCATGGTCATCTGTCTGAGGACCAAAACGTATTTCCTTCACATTCACTTTCACCTGCTTTGCCTTTTGCTCTTTCTGACGCTTCTTTAACTGATAAAGAAATTTAGAATAATCAATAATACGACAAACAGGGGGTTGTGCATTTGGAGAAATCTCCACGAGATCCGCTTCATGTTCTTCAGCAAGTCTTAAAGCCTGCGCTATCGGATACACTTTTGGTTCTACTTCATCGCCCACTATGCGGACTTCTTTGGCCCGGATTTGTTCGTTAATCCGATGTTGCCCTTTTAAGCTGTCATTCTTCATTAAATAACGTTTACTTCCAGTTTGTTTCTTGTTTATTACTCCCAAATTATTTTTTTTGTTAAGTAAAAGCTGTCTTTAGAACATCGTATGTATGCTATGCTTTTACAATTGGGCGCAAAGTTACCATTTATTTATCATATTTTGAACTTCTTCGTTCACTTTTTTAGCAAATTCTTCAAATTTCATGGTTCCCTGGTCGCCTTCGCCTTGTTTGCGGACGGAAACTTCTCTGTTTTCAGCCTCTTTCTCACCTACAATCAGCATATAGGGAATACGTTTCATTTCATTATCACGAATCTTACGTCCGATCTTTTCGTTACGTTCATCCACAATGGCGCGAACATCGTATCTCTTCAGATAGTCTTTCACTTCCTGGGCATAGTCATTGAATTTCTCACTGATAGGCAGGATAGCTACTTGATCAGGAGTCAGCCACAACGGGAATTTACCGGCTGTATGCTCGATAAGTACGGCAACGAAACGTTCCATAGAACCGAACGGCGCACGATGAATCATTACCGGACGGTGCTTCTGGTTGTCAGCTCCCGTATATTCCAGCTGGAAGCGTTCGGGCAAGTTATAGTCTACTTGGATTAATATCTTTCTTAACTTGTGGAAAGGATGAAACAAGAGCTTGGACTATAAAAAATGGAACTAAAGCACCGGGAGCCGCAGGAAA
>CAJJYX010000048.1 GCA_905197435.1 uncultured Bacteroides sp. | reverse complement strand
GCTGTCTTGTTTTTGGCTAAGGCATTAGTGTGTATGGATATGAACAAATCTGCTTTGGCATTATTGGCAATCTCTGCGCGTCGGTCCAGTGGGATGAATATGTCCCGGTCTCTCGTATAGATTACTTTTACATCCGGACAATTCTTCTTGATTTGCCTGCCAAGTTTGAGTGCGACGTTCAGATTGATATTCTTTTCTTTGGAAATTTTTCCCACTGCACCCGGGTCGTGCCCGCCGTGTCCGGGATCTATAACGACAACAAAATCTTTAGCTTCAGCGCTGCCACTGCAAAAGGGAGAGGCAAGCAGCCCTAAGCATATACTTATGTATAATATGTATCGTCTGTATAGTTTCATATAATGTAGCAAAGACAATGCTTCCTTTTTTGCTTGGCAAATGTAGTGTAAATTTATAGAAAACTAATGGTTTATGTTCAGTTTTATTGTTCTTCTTCTCATTTTTAGTGGAATTAATGTCTGCGTTTGGGTAATTAGTGGTTCAATGTATTGATAATATGCGTAACTTTGCAGCGGATAATTAAAATAGCAAATCAAGTATGCTGGTTCGTTTTATAAAGAACTGGACGTTGCCTTTGGCAATGCTTGCCGGTACTTTGGGATATTTTTTCTTTGCAGACATTCCTTTTGTGGCGCCTGCCAAACCATACGTGAACAGGTTGTTGGTTTTTCTGGCTCCGTTTCTGATTTTTGTCCAACTTTTGCTTACTTTCTGTAAGGTGGAGGTGCGTGAACTGAAGCCCAAATCGTGGCATGGATGGTTGCTGTTGTTCCAGGCAGTTTCTTGTTTGGTGGTTGCAGTATTGCTGATGTGCTGCCCTATGGAGGAAATCTACCGGGAAGTGTTTGAAGGTGCGATGGTTTGTCTCATTTGTCCCACTGCGACTGCCGCGGCAGTTATTACCGGTAAACTGGGCGGGAGCGCATCCAGTCTGACGACCTATATCCTGTTGTCCAATCTTCTGGCGGCTGTGGCTGTTCCTTTGCTTTTTCCTTTGGTGGAGTCTCATGCCGACATAACTTTTTTTGTTGCCTTCCTGAAAATTCTGAGTAAGGTCTTTCCACTACTGCTTTGCCCTTTCTTGCTGGCATGGTTTCTGCGTGTGTTCGTGCCGAAGGTGCATCATTATCTGTTGGGGTTTCGCGATGCAGCCTTTTATTTGTGGGCGGTAGCTCTTGCCATAGTCTCTGGGCAGACGGTACGTTCGTTGGTCAATAGTGACGCACCGGTGTCTGTCGAACTTTTGATAGCCTTGGCGGGACTGATAACCTGCTGCATACAATTCTATTTGGGAAAGAGGGTCGGTGGCCATTATGGTGAGCGTATCAGTGGAGGGCAGGCGCTGGGGCAAAAGAATACGGTGCTTGCCATCTGGATGGCATATACTTATCTTAATCCGTTGTCTTCCGTTGGTCCGGGGTCGTATGTGCTGTGGCAAAATATAATCAATAGTTATCAGTTGTGGAAGAAGAGAAAAAAAGAGCTGATAGATTGAATGTAAACGGTTTATTTCTATATATTTGTTGTTTGTTTGCGTTGTTCCCTTTGTTTTACTTGTTTTCTTGTTTTAGCCTATAAATTCCTTTATTTTGTTACCGGTTTGTTACACTGGACGAAGCCAAAAAGCAAGTTTCACGGCTGGCACGGGGATGATTGAAAAGACTTGTGTGTGGCTGCCGAAATAATTGTTGGCATACGCATCCTGAGTATGTGGCAATTCCCAAAGACTATGATCCTTGGAAAACAATATTTTGTCTCGTTGTCATTTATCAGATTGTTCTGAATTTGAAACTAAAGAATAAGATCTGACTAACACGCACCTCAATTGCCTTAAATGGCAATTAGCTGCTGCACAGAAGTAGAAAAGAGTATTAATAAATATCACAATACATGAAAACAATAGAAGAAAGTGTTGCAGCAGCAATGGATGTTCAACGAGATACGGCGATTGTTCCATTTTTACCATATATTTTTCAGGATTGCTGGGAACTCGGAACCCCTCCCGAAGTTGTGCTAAAAATGATTCAGAATCATTATAAGACCTATTTATGTCACAAAACTTTTATACCCTGAAGTTGCTATATCGTGGCCAGCCACCACCACAATCCTGATGAAAAAGCAAGGTGTCAAAGCACTCTGAAAAGAGAGTCTTGACACCTTTATCTATCAAAAAAACTAATACTATCTTGTCCGGTTCACCGTACCTCCAGCATAACGACACTCAATGGAGGCAATTTTACGTAAATACCATTATCATTTTCTTTCTTGAACTTCTTATACCCCTTTGTCGAAATCCGGTCAGCAGCATCAAAGGAATTATAATCATTAAATGAAGCAGAAGTCAAGATTTCACCCTTTATTTGTCCCACCGGACAACCGTTCAACATTACTTTAGCCGATATTGTTTTCTTAGGATCCAGATTTACCATTGAAATATGCATTTTACCTTCCTTGTCTTTCGACGCTGATACATTAACTCCTGGAATACTTTCTGTTCCATACTGATAATCGGCAGTACTAACACTTGACTGTAAAAGATTGGCATCCTGATGCACTTTATACATCTTGAAGATATGATAAGTAGGAGTCAACAGCATCTTTTCACGGTCGGTCAGAACCAATGACTGCAACACATTGACAGCTTGTGCCAAATTAGCCATGCGTACCCGATAAGAATAATTGTTGAAAATATTCAGAGTGGAAGCGGCTATAAGTGCGTCACGCATACTGTTCTGCTGATATAGGAAACCTGGATTCGTACCCGGTTCCACATCAGTCCATATCCCCCACTCATCCACCACTAAAGCTATATTCCGGTTCGGATCGTACTTATCCATTATGGCAGAATAGTTCTTTAGAAGGGTTTCCATATACAGGGCATTCTTAACTCCACCAAAATATTCTTTCTCATCAAAACCGGTAGCCGCCCCTTTTTTGCCCCAATTACCGGTTGCAATTGTATAATAGTGTAATGAGATTCCCCACAATGTATGATGTGGTATCTTCTTCAGGCACACTTCCATCCAATTATAATCAGCACTGTTAGGACCGCATGCAATCTTTTTTATAGGATGTCCGGAATAATTTCGGGCATATTCCTGGAAACAACGGTATTGATTGGAATAATGCTCAGGAGTCATACATCCCCCGCATCCCCAACTTTCATTTCCTATTCCGAAAAAGCTTACGCCATAAGGGGATTTATGTCCGTTCTCAGCACGCAATCGTGCCAGATGGGAATCACCGGAAAAATTAAGGTATTCAATCCAGTCACGCAAATCTCTCGGAGAAGCGGTTCCCATATTTGCAGATAAATAAGGTTCGCATCCCAACAGGCCACAAAGTTTCATAAACTCATCCGTACCGAAACTGTTGTCCTCAGTTACACCTCCCCAATTACTGTTAATCGTAACAGGACGATCAGCCGGATTACCAATCCCGTCACGCCATTGATACTCATCCGCATAGCAGCCGCCGGGCCAACGAAGGTTAGGAATGCCAATTTCACGCAAAGCATTCACAATATCCATGCGTATACGTCCTTCCTTGGGTACATCCAAAGAAGAATCTACCCAAAACCCGTCGTAGATACAACGTCCCAAATGTTCGGCAAAATGACCATAGATATGCTTATTGATAACCTGCTTAGGCTGGTCTGCCTGGATTGAAATGATAGCTTGCTCCTTTTGTGCCCATAACGAACCGGAAAGGAGCAGCATAATGGTTATAAATGATATTTTCATGATATTAAGTTTAAAATTAAATGTTATCCCTACTGACAATCTTTCTACCTTATTATTTTGCCAGTTTCTTTATCAACTCTATTTCTTTTACATCATATGGAGTGAAATCTCCCTTGTATATATCATGCTGCCATACCCCTTTATAAGGTAAATGCTCCGGCCTATGTCCCCAGCACAGATGAGTCTGAGTCTTTCCATTCACCAGTCCCCACATCATGCAGCCCACATGACCTTCCTTAAACACCGGAAGAATATCGAGAATCGTAGATTTTGCTACACGATTCATCCATTCAGTACATATCACAGGACGTCCCATATCAACAAATCTCTTCATGGATTTTTCCGTTTCTGCTTTAGATGCATAACAATGGAAAGTTATGATATCCGAGTTGGCAGACAAGAAATCATCCAGTTCCTTATTGCCATTCCACATACCCGACGTGATAGGTTGTTTCGGATTAACCTCCCGTGCCCATACAAAAACCTTGCGCAGCAATGGCCAGCTTCTTTCAGGCATTGTCGTATTAGTTGGCTCATTATACAAGTCCCATACAAAAATACGGTCATCATTTTTGAAACGGTTCATAACTTCTTTCACGTATTTTTCCAACTTACCATGCGTACGTTCATCCACTACCATCGAATACCCCGGTGACGGTGACCAAGCCCATGCATACCACCCTTCCAACGGTTCGGGCTGCTGTCCTACCACAGGGTCTGTGTTTACACCAAAAGCACAGTCGTCAAAAAAAATAGGCATTACCTTCACACCATATTTGTCACAAATGCCAAGGAATGTATCCAATGTACGAAGGAAATAAGCGGGATCGTCTTCATAAACGGCATATTGCATTACTACTCGCGCACAATTCATCCCCAGTTCCTTCATCAATTGCATCTCCCGGTCAATCACATCGGGTGAGAAATTCGTCTTGTCCCACATTGCCGTATAATTAATGGCATTTGCCGGAATATAGTTCACTCCACAATACCATGGATTTTTCTCAGCCCACTTACGGGCTTTCTCAACACTCCACACTTTGCCTTGGGCAAAAGAAGAAAAACAAGTCAAAAACGACACACATAAACAAATCAATAATCGCTGTATATTCATAATACTATTTTTTAGTTCAGGGCAAAGGTATGCGAAACGTCCCAACTCGGTTAGCTCTACTTTATCAGAAAATAATATTAGCTATCCAAAATCATGTATACTCAAATTTACCCCGCCAACAGTGAAAAATAAGAGAGTTATATAGATACTATCGAAAGTTATCTTTAATTTTGCAACCGGTATATCCAATCCATAAAACCGTACGACATGTATAAAGCTATTTTAGGAGCAATCTGTTATCTTTCTTTCGCACTATCCTTACATGCGCAATCTCCACAAGAAAAAGGATTGCAAGGCATCAGCCGTACTTCAGCCGAGGCTATTGTCAGTTTTCTGGCTGATGATGAGCTGCAAGGACGCGAAGCCGGCATGCACGGTTCACGAATAGCTGCCCGTTATCTGGCATCCTGCCTGAAAGAAGCCGGTATTGCTCCTCTGGAAAAAGACAGTTATTACCAACCTTTCGAGGCATACAACAAAGAACGACAACAACGGGGACGATGGCAAGTACACCCCGACTCCATCGCAATCCTCAAACAAGGCGTCCACCGTTCCCTGCAAATGAATAATGTATTGGGAACCATCCCGGGAGAACGGCCGGATGAATATATCATCGTAGGTGCCCACTTCGACCATCTGGGCACGGACGAGACCCTGACAAACGACCGTATATATAATGGTGCGGACGACAATGCTTCCGGTGTTTCTGCCGTATTACAAATTGCACGTGCATTCTTGGCTACCGGACAAAAGCCACTACGTACTGTCATCTTTGCCTTTTGGGATGGAGAAGAAAAGGGGTTGCTCGGCTCGAAATATTTTGTGCAGACATTTCCTTTTATCAGCCAAGTGAAAGGTTATCTCAATTTCGACATGATAGGACGCAACAACAAGCCCGAACAGCCTCAACATGTGGTTTACTTCTACACCGCTGCCCACCCTGTATTCGGTGACTGGCTGAAGCAGGACATTGCACGCTATAACCTGCAACTGCAACCGGACTACCGTGCTTGGGACCATCCCACAGGGGGAAGTGACAACGCTTCCTTTGCCCTGCGCAACATCCCCATTATCTGGTATCACACAGACGGCCATCCCGACTACCACCAGCCTTCGGACCACCCCGACCGGCTGAACTGGGAGAAAATGATAGAAATAACCAAAGCAGCTTTCCTCAACGCCTGGAATCTTGCCAACGAAAACAAATATTAATCCACTAGAAACAAAGTAACAATACATGGTTTTAAATTACATCTGGGTAGCATTTTTCGTAATCGCATTCATCGTAGCTCTCTGCAAACTCATCTTTATGGGAGATGTGGAGATATTCACAGAACTCGTCAACTCTACCTTTTCCTCTTCCAAGACAGCTTTTGAAATATCCTTGGGATTGACGGGAATACTTGCCCTCTGGCTCGGCGTGATGAAGATAGGCGAAAACAGCGGTATGATCAACGCCCTCTCCCGTTGGCTGAGTCCGGTATTCTGCCGCCTCTTTCCCGAAATACCGAAAGGACATCCTGCCATGGGGTCCATTTTCATGAATCTCTCTGCCAACATGCTGGGGCTGGATAATGCCGCCACCCCGATGGGGCTGAAAGCCATGAAGGAACTTCAGGAACTGAATCCGAAAAAGGATACCGCTACCAATCCGATGGTGATGTTCCTTGTCCTCAATACTTCGGGACTGATACTCATTCCTGTCAGCATCATGATGTACCGCTCGCAAATGGGAGCCGCACAACCGACAGATATCTTCATCCCCACACTGATAACAACCGCCATTTCAACCATTGTCGGCGTCATTGCCGTCAGCATTGCGCAGCGCATCAACCTGCTAAACAAGCCCATACTTATCCTGATAGGTTGCATCAGCCTTTTCTTTACCGCACTTATCTATCTTTTTACTCAAATAAGCCGTGATGAAATGGGGGTATATTCCACTTTAATTGCCAACATACTGTTGTTCTCCATCATCCTGCTGTTTATCCTTTGGGGGTTATGGAAAAAGATCAATGTATACGATGCTTTTATAGAAGGAGCCAAAGAAGGTTTTACCACCGCTGTGCGCATTATTCCCTATCTGGTTGCCTTCCTCGTTGGAATCGCCGTTTTCCGCACTTCCGGCGCCATGGATATACTGGTAAACGGTATCGGCTATGTAGTAGGACTGTTCGGTGTGGATACCAGCTTCGTCGGTGCCCTGCCCACAGCCTTGATGAAATCACTGAGCGGTAGCGGTGCCAACGGACTGATGATTGACACCATGGAACAGTATGGCGCCGATTCGTTCGTAGGACGCATGAGTTGCGTAGCACGTGGTGCTTCGGACACCACATTCTATATCCTTGCGGTATATTTCGGCAGTGTGGGCATCACCAAAACGAGAAATGCCGTGACGTGCGGACTGATTGCCGATTTTTCCGGTATCATTGCAGCCATCATCATCAGTTACATGTTCTTCTTTTAAAGAACAACTTAAGCTTTAAATAGTCAATTGCAAATAAAAAACAGTAAATAGAAATGATAAGTTATCAGACAGACGGCGTTGAAATGCCCTCCATCAAGAAGCGTGAAACAACGGAATGGATAAAATCCGTAGCCGCCACTTACGGAAAAAGAGTCGGTGAAATAGCCTATATATTCTGCTCGGACGAAAAAATACTCGAAGTGAACCGCCAATACCTGCAACACGATTATTATACAGATATCATTACTTTCGATTACTGCGAAGGAAGCCGCATCAGCGGAGACCTATTTATCAGCCTCGATACCGTACGCACCAACGCAGAACAATTCGCCGACAACAACTACGAACGCGAACTGTATCGTGTCATCATCCACGGCATCCTCCACCTTTGCGGCATCAATGACAAAGGACCGGGAGAGCGGGAAATTATGGAAGAAGCAGAAAACAAGGCGCTGGCGATGCGGTAATCCCTCAAAAAAGGCTCTGTCCTAATGAGTTTATAACCATACTCTGTGAATGGACTGCCAGTGCAAATGCACATAAAAATAAAATCCTCTTAACATGTTGTGCCCGATATCAGATAAAAAGGATATTATAAATCAATGATGAGACGGGGAGAAAATTCCTTTTCCATAACTGCCCGCTGAGAGGAATCGGCCACAAAAAGAGCCGTAGAGAGCACTTCGCCCGAACCGCCGTCAGAAGTAATCACAGCTACTTGCCGTTTTCCTTCCACCAGTTGTCCTGTATGAGGATTCATGATATGCTTACGCTGGAGTGAGTCATTGCCCGAGGTTGTCAGGCATTCATCACATAGCAATACCTCCGGCCCTCCATATCCACTTTGACCGAAACCTATCCGCCAACCTTCGGCCTGCGGTGCATGTCCCAAAGCCAGCACCGAACTGTTTCCCATATTGACTAACGCATCCACTATCCGGTGCTGCCGCAATACCTGCCGCACGCTTTCCAAGGCATAGCCTTTCAGAAAGCCGGACAGATTAATGCTTACTCCCTCCCGATTAAAAGAGAGTACCCGCTCGTGCTGCATCAGCCTCACTTGGTGGATGGTGACACCAGGTACATAGGCATCGGACGACACCGTTACATCAAAACAGCCTTCGGTACGGTCGTAACAAGAGAGGCAGAAAGCGAGCATGTCGCAAAGTTCATCACTCACCGGTTGCGGAGCACAAGCAGCCGTGCGGTTCAGACAAGCCAATTCGCTGGCCGGATCGTAATAATTCGCCATTTTCTCCAGACGGGCCAATACATCGCATACCGCAACCGCCGCTTGCAACAAAGCCGCCTCTCCTTGCCTGCCACAAAACATCAGGTCGACACGTGTGTGCATAGACAAAAACCATGCATAAAGCACGCCTCCCCACTCCGACGAGTATTTATAAAGATGATTGACACATACTTTTGTCTTCATGCCGAACCGAAAATTCACGTAAAAAAAGAAATCCTGCCCTTCTCTTCCCACGACCTTATTCTGGAAAGCCTTGAAAACAGGCCGGCAAAAAGAGGTCGTAGAAAGAGTGCAACGAAGCATTGAACCTCGTTATTTCAGTTCCTTGATTTTGATGTTCTTGAACCAGACCTCATCACCATGATCCTGCAAAAGGATGTTTCCAGCCTCTGCATTACCGAAATCCGGCCAGTCCTTATACTTGCTATAAGCTACCAATGCGTTCCACATTTCATTCTGACGGGTGTACTCTAACAACTTCACGCCATTCAGCCAATGTTCTACATGATTACCCTTCACAATAATCATGGCCGTATTGAACTCCTTCTTGTTGAAAGGCTTGTTGGCCGGTGCAGAAATCAGATCGTAGAGTGAGCCCAACGTGCGGTTGCCCTTTACTCCTAACTTGGCATCGGGGTGCTTGTCGTCATCCAGAATCTGGAACTCGCAGCCGATAGCCGATCCGGCGCCCTTGTTCATATCCGGATTCACAAAATACTTTATACCACTGTTGGCACCTTCGGTAATCTTAAAATCTACCTTCAGAATAAAATTCTTGTATTTACGTTTGGTGACGATGTCACCACCATTGGCCGACTCAGCCCCACCACTCTTCATCACCTTCAGGATACCGTCTTCCATCTTCCAGCCATTGGCAGGAAATTCGTTCAGTTTAGCACCTCTCCAACCTTCCGGGCTCTTACCGTCCCACAAAAGTGTCCAGCCTTCCTTGGCTTCTTCGGGAGAAATGGTGTTAGGAATGACATTCACCTGAGGTGCTTTACGGGCTGTCAGGTAGCGTTCTACATCTGTCGTACAGATGCGGATATCTTTCCAACAGACAGTTTTTCCCTCTTGGTCAGCACTGCCGATGGCATGTACTTGCAAGGCAATGAAACCTTCGGGAGTCATGTCATCCCACAGATTGGCACAAGGTACTCCGTTAATCCACGTCGCAATAGTGTTTCCTACAGCCTCGATGCGGGCCTTGTTCCAAGCATTGTGCTTGAATGCACTCTTGGCAGCCGGATTCAGAGTCAACGGATAGAGCCAGTTGCGGCGAGCCTCGTCATAGATACCACCCGACCATGCACGGTCCGACGGGTCTATCTCGAACTGATAGCCGTGTACACGTCCGTTCTGATACTCCTTCTTGCTCTCGCTGCGCAACTGCACACCCGAGTTCAAGCCATCTTCTACCTTGAAGTCAAACTCCAAGATAAAATCTCCATAAGTCTTCTTAGTAGCCAGAAAGGTGTTAGGAGTTCCCATTTTGGATACACCCACGATGGCACCATCCACTACCTTATATTCGGCCTTTCCGTTCAGTTTCTTCCAGCCGTTCAGGTTTTTTCCGTTGAAAAGGGGTTCCCAATTCTGTGCCGACACGACCGACGCACAAACCAAAAACAGAGTCAACAAATAATTCTTTTTCATTTCATTCGTATTTTAATGTTTGTTATTTTATTACAGTTTATAGAATTCTTCCCATCCCTTACGAGGCGGAACACCTGCCAGCATGGCATTGGCAAACTCATTGTTCGTAATTTGCTTGGTGCGCGGGTCGAAGAAGATTTGCGTATTGAGCCGCTGTGCAATGACGCCCAACGAGAATACCTGACTCAACACACCATTGATTTCGAACGGAGAGCGTGTCTTCTCGCGTCCCATACAAGCCAGTAAGAAATTCTCGAAGTGATTGGATGGGCTCTTGGGTACTTCGGGCAATTTGTCGGCCATTTCGCGTGCTTTCTCTTCCGGAATGATAGAAAGCGTGCTTCCGTGGCTTCCACCTTTGAATATCAAGTCTTTGGTATAGATAATCTTCCCCGGATTCAGTTGGGAAGCCGGTGTGTCACCTTGGTTTGTAGAGGGGATATTGGGATCTAACCCCGACACTCCGTAACCAGCAGGAATGGGTGGAAGATTGTCCAGTCCGTCATACCAGGTGATATCCACGGGCGGCATGCTTTTACGTTGCGGAAAACGGAAAAGGATGGTAGAGGAATAGGGATAGAAGTAATCATTGTGTCCGTTGGCATACTTCATGCTTACCTCGTAAGGTAATCCAAGCTCAAGGAACTCGTGCACCGTATCGAGGATATGTGCTCCCCAGTCACCCAGACAGCCCATGCCGAAGTCATACCAGCAGCGCCACTGTCCCAGATGATAGTCCTTGTTGTATTCATGGTAAGGGGCAGCCATCAGCCACGTGTCCCAGTCCATATCCTTGGGCAATTGCTGCCCGGAAGGGAACTTCTGGATATTGGCGTCCCACTTGTGCCAGCGGCGCGGATTATTCATGTGGGCAGTGACAGCTGTCACGTCCTTGATGATACCTGCATCCATCCATGCCTTGAACTGGAAGTAGTTGGCCTCCGAGTGCCCTTGATTACCTACCTGAGTAGCCAAATTGGGGCGTTTCAAGGCAGCATTCATCAGCAGTTCGGCCTCGTAGAAGGTACGTGCCAACGGCTTCTCTACATACACATGCTTACCTGATGCCAATGCCAGCATACTGATGGGGAAGTGTGAATGGTCCGGTGTGGCAATGGCCACTGCATCAAACTCATTCCCGGCTTTGTCAAACATCTGACGGAAGTCGCGGAAGCGTTTTGCCTTAGGATATTTATTCATTACCTTTTGGGTATGGGGGGCTCCCATATCCACATCGCACAATGCCACTACGTCTACCATTCCCGTCCGTTCAAAATCACCAATGATTTGTTCGCCACGGTTTCCTATGCCCACATAGGCAATCTTCACTTTATCTGTAGTTTTCCGCTGCGATGCAGCATTTCCGGCAGCCAGTACATTACCGCCGCCCAAAGCCAAACCCGCAGAAGCCAATCCCATGGTCTTTAAAAAGTCTCTTCGTGTAGTCATGTTATTATTAAGTTTATCAATTTGAATTTTAAGATTTACGATCAAACAATTTGACTATTCCATAAAACAAGATGCGCAATATCGTCCATAACACATAGAGCGTGCACGCAAACAATAATACATAAAAAAAAGCCGTCAGCAATTCCGTGAAAGAAGTCTTATAAACAATTATGGCATAAAGGTTGCACGCATTGGCAATAACAAAACATACCAGCCACGTACGCAATTCAATCTTCTTCCGACGTGCTGTAATGAGGGTGTCTTTCATACGGTTTCAGTTTTTTTAGCTTGATGATTGAGATAATTCAGTTTAAATTCGTCGGGGAAATAGAGCGTCTTCTCCTGCTGCAAAGCCTCATCGCCCAGCAGACAAAGCATACTGGCATAATATCCCTCCTCGGCAATCCGCTCGGGCTGCTTACGGGTGATGACTGCCTCGACAAAGGCTTCGAGCAGCAACGAAGTACCATCACTCTTGGGTCTTTCGCCCAGAATAAACTCTCCCTTGTTCTCATTGGCGGTCTCAGGTGCCCAGCTGGTACCGGCAAAAGGCAGTGAATCGAACACCTTATTTTCCCATTCATTTATCATTTGCAGGAATCCGGGTGCAGGGGGCACATTCTCGAAGTAATATTTTCCTTTTTCGGGCTCTACCGTACCCAGACTACCCAAAATTTGTTCTTCCAATCCGTAGAACTTGTTGGAGATGACGGAACTAAAGGTCATTTTCGTTCCGTTATCAAACACATAAATACAGTTAATGTTGTCATACACTTCACGTCCGTCTTTCCAATAAGTAATGGCACCATGCCCCATCACTTTCTCGGGCAACTTCTGTAATGCCCAACTGCCTATTTGCAACTGGTGGCAAGCCAATTCAGTCATCAGCCCCTTGGAATATTCGCGATAAAGGCGCCAGTTAATGTGGCGTTCCAGTTCGGGCGAAGGCACCGGACGCCTCCAGTCACCGTTACGGTTCCAGAAAGTATGGATGGCATTAATCTCACCAAATGTACCAGCATGAATCATCTCCATTGCCTTGATATAACGGGGGTCGAAAAGTCGTTGCTGACCAGTGAAGAAGATTTTACCAGTCTCGATATGCTTCTGATAGATGCGGTAGCACTCTTCCATCGTAAAACCGATGGTCTTTTCGCAAAACACGTGTTTGCCGGTGTCAAAAGCGTCCAATGCTATCTGGCAATGGCAATTGAGAGGAGTAGCTATCACTACGGCATCCACATTCTTATCTTCAAGCACCCTGCGGTAATCATTATACACTTTAGCCTTGGGTGCCAGTTTCAACCCATTGTCTATAGAAGGCTGATAAATGTCACACAAAGCCACAATCTCTACTTTCGGATTCTTTACCAAAAAACTCATCAGGAAGCATCCCCGCGAGCCGGGACCAATCACTGCCAGGCGACATCGTTCACCGGAGGTCTCGACCACTTCAGAGAAAGCGGAAAGCCAGGGACTGGCTGCCAATAGCACACCGGTACCCAGCATGCCCAAATTTTTCAAAAATTCTCTTCTGCTTAACGTATCTTTCATAATGGAAAATTGATATAAATATATCAACAAAAATGCAATCTTTCATAGCGAGCTATAAGCCCATTTTAATCAACGCATAAAATTAAGACATATTTGCTTATAAAAATAGAAAAAACAACCCAAAGAATGCAAAAATATCTGTTTAAATCGAAGAAAGAAGAGGATAAAAGTCTGCTTTAGTAAGTAATCCGGCTTGTTTTCGACAACATACCAAGCAAAATGGGACAGGGAGGCTTTAAATACAATGATTCAAAAAAAATGTCAGTCTCAGACAACAGGCAAAGGAGAAGGACTGAAAATATCCGAAAAAGGAAACATAATCTTACACAAAGGAAAACAAAGCGGAATGAAAGGAACAATCAAAGCCAAAGGCTTTGCCCCACAGGGAAAGAGGGTGTCGAAACTAAAATTCACTATCATTTATCTCTGTCATTAGCTTCGCTCAAAACCTCATCTGGCTTTTTCAAAAAAGTATAGCCAGAACAAATTGAAGACTATACCTTAGTGTAAAAATAGAAGATGTTTTGAGCGAAGCAATACTTAGGGTTCACCCTCTTTATTTCTTCACCGAAAAGCGATAGATGCAACGGCTGTCATACTTCTCTCCCGGCTTCAGCAATGCCGAAGGCCATTCCGGCTTGTTGGGCGTATCGGGATACTTTTGCGTCTCCAGACAGACGGAAGCACGATGGCCGTACACAATGCCCTTCTTCCCGGTCAGTGTACCATCCAGGAAGTTACCGGCATAAATCTGAATGCCCGGTTCGTTGGTATAGACATCAAGGACAATGCCCGTTGCGGGAGACTCAAGAGTGGCACACGGACGGGTGATGTCACCCTTCGTATTGAGTACCCAGTTGTGGTCATATCCCTTACCGTTCTTCAACTGCTCAAAGTCATTGTCGATGCGGGCGCCAATGGCTGTAGGAGTGCGGAAATCCATATCCGTACCTTCTACGGAAGCTATCTCGCCGGTAGTCATGAAGGTACTGTCCACGGGAGTATAGGCATCAGCGTCGATGGTGAGCAGATAATCCGAGTTGGACCTGGAGGGGTCGCCATCCAGATTAAAATAAGAGTGGTTCGTCATATTGACAACAGTGGTACGATCCGTCTCGGCACTGTAGCGAATGTCGATGGCATCATCATCAGTCAGCGAGAAAGTGACCTTGCAGGTCAGATTACCCGGAAAGCCCTCCTCCCCGTCTTTTGACAGATAAGTCAGTTCCAGCACCTGACTGCTCAACCGGCGGGCATCGAACACCCGATATTGGTATCCTCTGGGACCGCCATGCAGGCAGTGACCGTAATTGTTGCGCGGCAACTGGTACTCTACCCCATCCACCGTAATCTTACCCTGGTTGATGCGGTTGGCATAACGTCCGATGGTAGCGCCGAAATCCGTAGGATATTTGATGTAGTCCTGAATAGAATCGAAGCCCAGCACCACGTCACGCATAACGCCCTCCTTGTCCGGCACCATCACCGATACGATACGTCCGCCGAAGTTCGTAATACAAACTTCCATACCATTCTTATTCTTCAGAACAAACAAGTCTGTCTTTTTGCCATCCACTTCCGTGCGGAAGTTCGCAGGTTCAAGCCCAGAAGCCGTCTTTTCGCTCGCCTGCTTGCTTGTGCAGGCCGATGCCAATAGCATCACGCCTGCCAACAAAGTCATCATTTTATTCATAAGTGCAATATTGATTTACCGTTGGACCATCATTTTTTCAATAAGAACCGCTCTGTACGTCCCGGAGTGAACAGCTCCCACAAAGAAGCAACCGTCCAACCCGGAGCGAAGATATTGTTGTAATATCCCTTTCCGTTACGCCCGTAATCCCAATTGGTATGCTGCACCACTTCCGGATAATAGCCCACCTTGGCAATGCCGCACATGTGGCCTTCATAGGGCAACAACTGGCGCATGGAAGTGGAAATCACTTCTGCGAAGTCAGAGAAACGCGGTTCGTTGCACTCCTTGGAAAGCCAATGCAGCACATCGGCAAATTCAAAGACAAACACATCAATGTGGTTATTCTCCACCGACACATTGCCCCAGCCACGGGTCTTCAGGCCGATATCTCCCAGCATCTGGCCTTCGGCAAAAGGAACATCCCAGGTATAATACCATGACAAGGCAAAATAAGCGGCTTTCTTCGCCAGTCCGGCATAGTGCGCGCGTTCTTCCCCTTTGGTAACCAGAGCCAGGTAATAAGCAGCCGTGGCAGCATACAAGGAAGCTTCCTTATCCTCGCAGTTGGCATCCAGCGTAGACGAGAAATAATCGGCCTTGGATATAAGCTCCTTCTCCAGATAACCTATCGTACGTTTGGCACTTGCCAGATAACGTTTGTCCTTGAAATACTTAGATGCCATTACCAAAGGCAGTGTTGCCGAAGGCGTACTGCCACCGCTGGCATCCACGATAGAGAAATCATCCTTGAACTTGCGTGGGAAGCTGCCGTCCTCGTTCTGCAGCTTGAGGAAGCTGTCCAGCATGCCCTTGATGCGTTTCTCCCATTCGGGGTGTTTCCGTTTCTGTTGCTTCTCATAATCCAGGTAGTTCAGAATGGCATATACAGCTTCGGACTGGCGGCGGATGCTATGTCTGGTTTCCTTGAAGCCGCGGTTATAGTGTACCACCTCATTGAAGAAGCCCGCAGGCGAGAAACCGTTCCGGAGATAAGTATCGAAGATATTGCCGGCATTGTCCATCAAATCCCGGCGGTTCTGTTGCTTGCCGTATTCCAGAGCGTTGAAGGCATTCAGCAGCGTACGTCCCACAAAACCCACTTCGGCAACGTCCGTATTGGCACAGGTGGCAGTCTCCAATTCTACGCCGGAGTAATAATGAGTGGGGGTATTGTTGACATAGCTTTCTACAAAGAAGTTGCTCATCACCTCCTTCATGCGGTCCACCGTGTAAGGCGTGTCAACCGGCTTCGGGCTGTTCGTGTCGTAGCAATACTCCCAGGTGCGCTGTACACACTCCGAGAAATCTGCCGCATTCCTTTCGGACAGCTCCCAAGTCATGGAGATGCTGTCGCCCTTGCGAAGCAATTGGAAAGCCTCAACAGCAGGAGCCAACGTCAATTTACGAATATAAGTTTTCGGCGCTTCCTTATAAGGAAAACCGTATGCCAAGACAGTCATACCATCCACATTCAAGAAGCCGGTATATCCGATGGAAGTCTCGCCGGACAGGATAACCTCCCCTTCTTTATGGGTGGTCAAGGCTTCTTTGTCGAACTTGTCTATACGGATAACCGACATCGACTTACCGCTTGCCGGATTGAAAGCTGCCGTCAGCGGAGTGCTCAAACGGTCCTCACGCACCAGCCAACTGTCTGATGTATGGAAAGAAGGCGCTTCCTTCGGTGAGCGCAAGTTGCGGCGATACCAGAAACCCGGCATGTAGAACTGACAGTCCGAATGCCTGTAACCGGTCTTTATCCGTTCCCCATAGTTGAAATACACATTTTCCTGTGCTTTCAGTGTGACAGTAATACGCTGCTTGCCATCCTTATCCACCACCCTGCGGGTGATGTCCAGCGGCAGCTTTTCCGAAGCCCGGCAACTGTACACGCCCTCCTGCACCTTCTGCAAAGCCAGTGGATATTGCTTGGCATCATTCCCCGGCACTTTCAAGGAAATAGAGGCAGAGATGTCTTCCGGAGCAACATTCGCCGCTCCTGCACCCATAATGCCCGCAACGAGCATCACCCCCAAAAACAATCTTTTTAGTCTCATAGTTACATCTGTTTTATTGTTGTTAGAAAATTGGTTTCTCCGATTCCGTGGATGCAACGGAGTCTTCTACCGTCGGCCATCCGTCTTCCCAGCTAATCTTATCCAGCATCAATACACGGCCTTCGGGATTCTTCGTGCTCACCGCATGATAGAAGAACCAGTCATTACCGGCATTGTCCGTCACAATCTCAGAGTTATGGCCGGTGCCCACAAAGGAATTGCTCTTCTGAATCAGCACTTCGTGCCTGTTGTCCATCATACTGCCGCCATTCTTGTCGACGTACGGGCCGAAGAGGTTGTCCGAACGCCCTACAACGGTAGTATAGGTACTGTTCAGCCCCTCACAACAGCTTCCTATGGAAGCAAAGAAGTAGTAATGTCCATCCTTCTTATGAATATAAGTGCCCTCGTAAGCCGTCCCCGCCACTTGCTGCGGTGTGGCGCCCTCTTTCAGGGAAAGGCCGTCATCGGACAGTTCAGCCGCATAGATTCCACGGAAACTGCCCCAAAACAGATACTTCTTTCCGCCATCCTCTATGTAGAAAGGGTCGATGGAGTTCTGTACATTGATTTCATTGCTACGGAACATTTTCCCATGATCCTTAAAAGGACCTTCAGGCTTATCGGCAGTAGCACATCCGATGCCACAAGTCCACTCACCTCCCCAAACGGACATGGAATAATAAAGCACGTATTTATCGCCTATCTTATTGATGTCCGGTGCCCACAAGCCGCCGTTCTGCTCAAAATCGGGGCGGGTACGGTCGGTGAAGGCCGTGCCCACATATTCCCAATCCACCAGATTCTTGGAACGGTGAATCGGCAGATTGCGTATGTCCTCGGTGGCATACAGGTAAAAACAGCCGTCATCGCCCTTTATTACAGAGGGGTCGGGCAAACTGTAGTTTATCACCGGATTGCGGTAGACGTTCTTCGGCTGTTCACCGGGGTTGTCCTCCTTTGCGGCCGATGACGAGGAGCATGCTACCAGGCAGCATAACGCCGATAATACAAGAAACTTCTTCATACTATGTATTTTTTTCATTTTACTTTTCAGACGATGAACCGCCCAACACCTGCGGACGAATAAGAGAGCCGCTGATAGAAACCACTCCTTGGTCGGAAATGGCCAAATCCTTGATGTACGAAACGCGCGGCTGTACTTCCGCGGAATCCCAATGTGCATGGAAAATGTATTTCCAACTGCCGTCCTTGCAGCAGAAGGGCGCTCCATGGCCGGTACCCGTCAAGCCGTCCGCACGTTGCAGAATCGGATTTCCTTCGTATTTCCTCCACGGTCCCATCGGGCTGTCCGAAGTAGCGTAGCCCACTCCGTAGTTCTTGCTTTCAAAGTGATTGGCCGAATAAAGCAGGTAATAGACACCCTCTTTCTTCAAGATAGAAGGTCCTTCGGCCACCTTGGCGGGTTTGTCTTGCGAGAGTTCCCAAGGCTCTCCTACCCTGATGCACTCCTTCAACGTCTCCTGCTTGATGCCGGTCAGGTCATCGTTCATCTCTGCCACCCAGATGACATTGCCATCCGTGAAGCGCACGAAATAAAGATAAGGCGTGCCGTCATCGTCGATGAAGAGAGAGGTATCAATGCTTTTCTCATCCCATATCGGCTGCTTCACCTCCT
>CAJJYX010000047.1 GCA_905197435.1 uncultured Bacteroides sp. | reverse complement strand
TCAGATCTGATTTCTTTACTGTGCCGTAGCCTATTACGACCACTTCGTCCGTTAGGATGGCATCGTCGCTCAGTGTGATGTTGATGATTCGACGTTTGTTGATGGCTACTTCTTGGGAAGTGTATCCCACCGAAGAAAATACCAAAGTCCCATTTTCCGGTACTGTCAGCCGGTAGTTGCCGTCAATGTCAGTAATAGTTCCCGTAGATGTGCCTTTCAGTAAAACATTGGCACCGATGACGGCTTCTTTGTTGGTGTCGGTGACGGTTCCTGAAATCGTGATGTTTTGTGCAGCAAGTCCTGTAGGGATAGCAAATAAAAAAAGTAAAAGCCTCAAGACTGCGACAAGGGAGAAATTACCTCCTCCCCGCTTTGGATGTAAGTTTTTCATAAACAGTATTTTAGGTAAATGATTGGTTGTGCGTCTGATGTAAAAACAATAAATAGTCAAGCAATATATGCTTATGACAATCAGGGCTTGTTGGGAGTCTTGGTTTCATGTGATGTTTGTTGCTCATAGGCCTTATGTGTTTTTCGGTAATGATATGCCCCTATGCTGGACATGGTTTACTTTTATTATGACATGGCAAAGATACATAGATATTAATAGATAAAATGATACTATTTTATCTATTAATGTACTTATGAAAGTGGTGGGCTTTTGTATATCCTGCTTCTCGTGGCAAGCAGACATTCCTTTTCCGCCATCTTCCCTTTTGTTCCTTTATTTCTTGCAAAAAATGGGTCTGTGAAAGTATATGTAGATTAGGATTGCTTGGAGCGGAGGGGAGAGGGTAAGCATCACTTTGGAAAGCAAAACTATGTTTTAAAACATCGTATTAAAGTTGTTATAATACTATTTTGTCCATATCTGATACTTGTTTATCCGGGTGCTAAGTTGGGCGTTAGTCTGATAGGACCGTGCTTCTGAACTGCTTGTTGCCATACAAAAGGTTCTTATTACATAGTCTACGCAACTATACGAATGGCTGTAACTTGTCTATTATTATATGTTTATGGAGTAAGGTAGTATGTCGGTAAACAATTTCTTATGCGTTTCCCCTGTGCCTTTCCTCTTTTCTTCCTTATTTATGGCTTGATTTCTTATCTGTTGTATCGTTTTATAGATAATTTTGTTTCTATAGAATGATATTCATTAACCTGTATTTCGATATTATTTAGCCCATGCGGTCCTATAAATGGCAATTCATCTAACAGAGTTATTATGGTACTTTTTGTCTTTTGTAGCACTGCGGATAGGACTCCTATTCGTTCAACTTCAGCATCTCCTCTATATACTCCCTTGTATTGCTGAGGCGAGGTATCTTGTGTTGTCCGCCGAGTTTACCTTTGCTGTCCAGCCAGTCATGGAAGAGATTATTCCGGGCAACGATGACTTCCAGTGGTTGCAACGCCAGATTATTTTGTCGTTTGGCTTCGTAGTCGGAGTTCACCTCTTTCAGGGTGTCGTCCAGTATTTTGGCAAACTTTTCCAGACTGTCCGGCATCTGCGCAAACTCTATCAGCCATTGGTGGCGGCATTTGGCATTCCGATCCATAAAGACGGGAGCGGCGGAATAGTCTATAATCCGTGCACCGGTTTCGGCACATGCTCTGGCCAGTCCCCTTTCGGCATTATCAACAATCAGTTCCTCGCCGAAAGCGTTGATGAAGTGCTTGGTACGTCCGGTGATGACGAACTTATAAGGATTCTTTGATGTGAATTTCACGGTGTCTCCAATCATATATCGCCACAACCCGGCAGAAGTGGAGATTACCATGGCGTAGTTCTTGTTCAGTTCTACCTCTTCGAGGCAGAAGGTGCGTGGATTCTCTTTGCCTACATCTTCCAAGGGAATGAATTCGTAGAAGATTCCATAGTCGATCATCAACAGCATAGAAGGGTCGGCAGGGTCGTTTTGTGTACCGAAGTAGCCTTCGGATGCGTTGTAAGTCTCCACATAGTGCATCTTGCTGCTGCGGATAACATCTTTATACTGCTCGCGGTAGGGGGTGAAGGCAACGCCACCGTGGAAGAAGACCTCCAGATTGGGCCATATCTCTTCAAGGCTCTGCTTGCCCGTCTTTTCCAGTATGTGCTTGATGAGTACAAGCATCCAGGATGGTACACCGGAAAGGTTGCTGACGTTTGCATGGATGGTTTCGCGGGCGATGGCTTCCATTTTGGGCTCGAAGTGCTCCATCAGGGCTGTCTGCTTGCTGGGTACGCGGACAAAGTTGACCAGTGGGTTGATATTCTCTATCAGAATGGCGGAAAGGTCGCCTACAAGGCTGTGGTTTGTATTCAGGTTGGGAGCGTGGCTGCCTCCAAGGATAAGTCCTTTGCCGGAGAAGAAACGGCTTTCGGGATTCTGCCCCAGATAGATGGCGACGGCATCCCGGCCTCCTTTGTAGTGTGTGTCGTGCAAGGACTCCCGGCTGACGGGCAGGAATTTGCTTTTATCATTGGTGGTGCCCGATGATTTGGCAAACCAACGTATTTCTGAAGGCCAAAGCAGGTTTTGTTCACCGGCACGCAGGCGGGTAACGTATGGCTTTACTTCTTCGTAAGTTTGTATGGGAAGTCGCTTCTTGAAATCTTCATAAGTATGGATAGATGCATAGTCATGTTTCTTTCCCCATTCCGTATTTGCCGCTGTCCGGATGAGACGTTGCAATACAAACTGTTGCAATTCACCGGCATGGCTGGTGTATTGTTCGATTTCTTTCAGACGGGGAGCAAAATATACCTTATTCAGAAACTTTGTAATATTCATCGTTCTTTGTGAAATCTTATTTTAAACCGCAAAAATAATCTTATTTATCGGCATCTCTATCTTTTTTCTCTTTTTTTTCTATCTTTACGGCTAGTTAATGTGCTGATGTGGCAATATGCCAATGTGCTAATGGCCATGCGGCATCATAGCGCAGCCAATTAGCACATTAGCATATTGATTACATTAGCACATTATTCTTATGAGAATCGGTATTTTGACTTCAGGAGGCGACTGTCCCGGCATCAACGCTACAATCCGCGGTGTATGCAAAGCAGCTATCAACCATTATGGAATGGAAGTAATTGGCATTCACAGCGGTTTTCAGGGACTGCTGACCAAAGATGTGGAGTCGTTCACTGAAAAATCCTTATCCGGCTTGTTGAACTTGGGAGGTACGATGCTCGGTACTTCGCGCGAGAAACCCTTCAAGAAGAACGGCGTGATGTCCGGTGTGGACAAGCCGGCGCTGATTGCGCAGAACATCAAGGAACTGGAACTGGACTGTGTGGTCTGCATCGGTGGAAACGGTACACAGAAAACGGCTGCCAAACTATCCGCCATGGGACTGAACATTGTATCCGTACCCAAAACCATAGACAACGATATCTGGGGAACCGATTTCTCCTTCGGCTTCGATTCTGCCGTCAGCATTGCCACGGATGCCATCGACCGGCTGCACAGCACGGCCAGCTCGCACAAGCGGGTGATGGTGATTGAGGTGATGGGGCACAAAGCGGGTTGGATAGCCTTGTACTCCGGTATGGCAGGTGGCGGCGACGTAATTCTAATTCCGGAGATTCCATACAACATCCATAATATCGGCGAGACTATCCTGAACCGGCTGAAGAAAGGAAAACCTTACTCCATCGTGGTGGTGGCCGAAGGCATAAAGACGGATGGCAAGAAGCGCGCAGCCGAGTACATAGCTCAAGAAATTGAGTATGAGACGGGTATCGAAACCCGCGAAACCGTGCTGGGCTACATCCAGCGTGGTGGTTCGCCCACACCTTTCGACCGCAACCTCTCCACACGCATGGGCGGACATGCCACGGAGTTGATAGCCAATGGGCAATTTGGGCGGATGATTACTCTAAAGGGGAATGAGATAACTTCTGTACCGTTGGAGGAGATTGCCGGCAAACTGAAGTTGGTGACGGAGGATAACGATTTAGTTGTCCAGGGCCGCAGGATGGGAATCTGTTTCGGGTGATTTTTCTTGTGAGAGTTCCTCAATAGCTTCTGTCACGGGATTATCTTCTGTGGCGGTTTCTGTTGCGTGGCTCTGCTCTTTGGCGGCTTGGATTTCTTCCTTGAAAGCAGCATCCTTAATTTTCTTCAATGCCATTTGTGCGGCATTCTGTTGTGACTCTTTCTTGGAATAGCCTGTACCGGTACCTGCCGATATCCCTTCGATGCGGATTTCGGTGTGGAACATCGGATTGTAGTCTTCGTCGAGAAACTGCTCTATAAGCTCAAAGGATACCTCCATCTTGTTCTTTTGGCTCCATTCGATAAGTTTCGACTTGAAGTTGACCTCTTTGCGCGACATCTTGTCGAGGTCGATATGGTTCTTGAAAATCTTCTCTTCCATGAACTGCTTGCAGCGGTTGTAACCTTGGTCCAAGTAGATGGCACCGATAAAGGCTTCGAATGCGTTGCCGTACATGTAGCTGTTGTGGGAGGAGGAACGGGTGGAGTATTTTACCAGTTTGTCCAATCCTATTTCTACGGCCAGTTTGTTGAGCGTTTCGCGCTGTACAATCTTGGAACGGGTGTTGGTGAGGAAACCTTCGCGGCGTCCTTCAAAATGGCGGTATACAATGTCTCCTACGATGGCGTCGAGGATGGCATCACCCAAAAATTCAAGCCGTTCGTTATTGATGGGGCGTCCTTTCTCGGAACGCAGAGAGATGGACTTATGCAGCAAGGCCTGCTGGTAAATCTTGATGTCACGTGGAAAGAAACCGAGAATCCTGTAAAAACAAAAATAAGACTCTCTATCCTTGCGGAACAAGAGCCTTATTTTGTCTATTTGGTTACGTAACACGACCTTATTATTCTGCGTATTTCTTGAAAATGACACACGCATTATGACCGCCGAATCCAAAAGTGTTGGACAAAGCTACGTTCACTTCGCGCTTCTGCGCTTTGTTGAACGTAAAGTTCAGGTCATAGTCGATGTTCTCGTCGTTATCGCCCTCTTCATGGTTGATAGTCGGAGGAACAATGCCGTTCTTGATGGCAAGGATGCTTGCAATGGCTTCTACCGCACCGGCAGCACCCAGCAAGTGTCCGGTCATGGACTTGGTAGAACTGATATTCAGTTCATAGGCATGCTGGCCGAATACCTCCTTGATTGCTTTGGCTTCCGAGATATCACCTACGGGAGTAGATGTACCGTGAACATTGATATAATCTACTTCTTCGGGCTTCATTTCTGCATCTTCCAACGCATTCTGCATCACCAACTTGGCTCCCAAACCTTCCGGGTGAGAGGCTGTCAGGTGATAAGCGTCGGCAGACATTCCTACGCCGGCAACTTCCGCATAGATTTTGGCACCGCGTGCCTTGGCGTGCTCCAGCTCTTCCAGAACAAGGCAGCCGCCACCTTCACCCATGATGAATCCGTCACGGCTTGCGCTGAACGGGCGGGATGCAGTTTCGGGAGAATCGTTGCGGGTTGACAATGCATGCATGGCATTGAAACCGCCTACACCGCAAGCGGCGATGGCAGCTTCCGAACCACCGGTTACGATAGCATTGGCCTTACCCAAGCGGATAAGGTTGAATGCATCGGCTATGGCATTTGTGGAAGTGGCACATGCAGAGCAAGTTGCGTAGTTGGGACCATGGAAACCGTACAAGATGGAAATTTGCCCGGCAGCAATGTCCGAAATCATCTTGGGGATGAAGAACGGATTGAACTTAGGACCCATTTCTTTACCGTTCAAGGCATAGTTGCCTGCTTCTTCTTCGAATGTACGGATACCACCGATACCGGCGCCGAAGATGACACCGATTCTGTTTAAATCCTCATTTTCGACGTCAAGCCCAGAGTCACCTACCGCTTCTTTGGCTACAGCAATGGCATATTGTGTATACAAATCCATCTTGCGGGCCTCTTTGCGGTCCATATATTTGGTAGCATCGAAGCCTTTTACTTCGCATGCGAACTGGGTCTTGAAAAGTGATACATCGAAATGAGTAATAGGCCCTGCTCCACTAACCCCATTCACAAGGTTTTCCCAGAATTCGGGAACGCTGTTGCCAATGGGAGTAATGGCGCCAAGACCTGTTACTACAACTCTTTTTAATTCCATGTTATAAACGAATGGATAAGATTACTTAGCGTGTTCTTCGATGTAAGATACAGCATCACCTACAGTACCAATCTTTTCAGCCTGGTCGTCGGGGATAGAGATACCGAATTCTTTTTCGAATTCCATGATAAGTTCTACAGTGTCAAGAGAATCAGCTCCCAGGTCGTTAGTGAAGCTAGCTTCGTTAGTAACTTCTGATTCTTCTACGCCCAATTTATCGACGATAATCGCTTTCACTCTTGATGCAATTTCAGACATAACTTTAAGTTTTTAATTAATAATTAGTTTTATTTCTTTAAATTTGCGGTGCAAAGGAATGAATATTTATCATTCCTCGCAAGTATTTGATGAATTAAATGTACCTTTTTGCACATTTTTCACGGTTTTGTGCAGTGATTGGAGGGATTATGGGAAAAAATATCGCAGTTTTTGCATCGGGAAGTGGTACAAATGCCGAGAATATCATCCGTTATTTCAGGGAAAAAGGTTCGGCGCGTGTGGCTTTGGTTTTGACTAACCGGCAGAATGCGTTCGTTTTAGAGCGTGCAAAGAGGTTGGGAGTACCCTGTGCCTGGTTTGCCAAGAGCGATTGGGAAAGTGGAGAATCTGTTTTGTCGACACTTCGCGAGTATGATATTGATTTTGTGGTATTGGCAGGATTCCTGGCACGTGTGCCGGATGCTGTTTTGCATGCTTATCCCAATAAAATGATAAATATACATCCTTCATTGTTACCTAAGTTCGGTGGAAAGGGGATGTACGGCGACCGTGTGCACGAGGCGGTGATTGCTTCCGGTGAAAAGGAAAGCGGCATTACCATTCATTATACGAATGAGCATTATGATGAAGGCGGCATTATCTGTCAGCAGAAATGCCCCGTACTTCCGGGCGATACGCCGGAGGAGCTGGCGCAACGCATCCACCGGCTGGAGTATGAATACTATCCGAAGGTGATAGAGGAGTTGGTGGAAGACCTCTCTCCCAGTTATTTATAGAATCGGTTAAGAGAGAGGATGGTCTCATTCAGTTTACGGTTGTCTATCTTGTAGTTTTCCAGGGGATTCAATGCACTGTCGCTGATCTCTATATATCCGGAAGGGTGTTTTTCCAGAATAGTATGATTTTCTACGATAAAGGCATAATTGAGGTTGTCTCCCACGATATGCCAATCCCGCGAACAAGTATCGGTCAGTAGATGCCCCATGCTGTAGTCGGAAGGCGGGTTGGTCACCCCCAATACTTTATTCATCATGGTGGGTACAAAATCATAATGCGTGGTGCGATGGTGATAGGTGCGTGGCTCCTCTCCCGGCTCATATAGCAGGAAGGGAATATGGGTTTGCACAGGCGAATAGTTGCTGCCGTGGCCCCAATAGTTTTTATGGTTTTCGTTGAATTCCTGTCCGTGGTCACCGGTAATGATGACCAGGGTATTGTCCAGCAGTTTCTTTTCCTCAAGTTTGTGGAGGACGCATCCCACCAGTGAGTCGGCTTCCGCTACACAGTTGTAGTAGAGGTTCAGGAAAGGAGTAGGGTCTATGTCGTTATTCAGTTTCATATAGTCGGCGAACTCCCAGGACGGTTGGAAACGATAAAGCTTGTCCTTCGGCACTTCATATCCGTGTGCCAAATCATAGAAGAGAAAGGAAAAGAAAGGTTTTGTACCGCTGCCCAGCGTATCAAGTGCTTGCAGATAATCTGCTGTAATACGGCAGTCGCGGTCATAAACGGTTTTTCCTTCGGTATGGGTGCGCAAGTCGGGCACCTTTGAAAAAAGTATTTTGGCAAATGGCGGGTTGACAATCGTGGCACTGGGATAAATACCTATCTGATAATTCTGCTTCAATAGTTCTTCTATGAGCAGGGGCTGTATACCCGACACCTCAAAATCAGTCCAGTAGATGGATGAAAGGCTGAAGAAAAGTCCGAAGATACTTCCACGTGTGCCATTGCTGCTGCTCAGATGGGAGGTGAATTGGCTGCAACTGTCGGCAAAGTGGCTGATGCAAGGTGTCACGTCACGGTTGAAGGCACGGTAGTTCCATGAATCTATGGTTATCAGCACTATATTCTTGGGGGCGGAATGAGGTTCATGTTTCAAAGGGTGTATCGGATAGTTGAGGTCTGCGGATTGCTTTTTGTTGTCGAAGTTCATTTTTATGACGTCCTTGGATGAAACCACTCCCAACTTCATCATCAGGCGGGTGGCCGTAAGCGGAAAGTAATAGGGCAGGCAGGAAGCGCTGCGAATCACCGAGGTCTTTTGCGCCACGGCGGCATAGGCATGGTAAACGTTTGAAAACAGTGCAAACAGAATCAGGGTGGCAAATACCGGACGGAAACCACAGCGGCGGAAGCGGGCATAACAATGGCTTGCAAGCATTCTTAGCAAAGCATTGGCGGCAAATATCCCCAATAATACTCCTGCAATCTTCAGATAGAGCCAGAAATTGAATGTGAAAATCTCACTGTTGCCCTCTCCAACCAAGAGATTCAAGACGAAACCGTTGATGTGGAACTTGTAGAGGCTGTACACACTGCCGTCTATGTAGGCAAGTATGTTGAGCAGCGACACAAGAACAACGTGTGTGATGGCGGCAGCCTTATGGTTCCGGACGGTAATGGCTGTAATTAAGGATATGACGTAGGGGATGAGCGCCCACAAAGCAGCATGTGAGCAAGCGGCCGTTATATAAAACATCCATCCCCCTACGTCCATCATGGCAAGCCGGGGGCTGTGAATCAGATAAGACAGAAACTGTATGGCAATCGTCGCAGTTGAAATTGCATAAAAGATGAATCCTTCGCTGAGAGATTCCCTGAACTGTATTTTTCGCATTGATATTGTGATGCTTTTAGCCTATAGTTTCCTCTGATTCGGCATTCATATTAAAAAGGAGTGAGGAGCTTATGTTGCAATGTCTTTTTATATATTATCGGGCTGTGTATATGCTACTTCGAAATATAGACATAAGCTTCTTTTTCTCTTCTCAGCGGATAGTCTCCGCGTAGTTTTTCAAAAAGTTCAGGATGTGTCTTCAGCTTTTCGCTGTCTTTTCTCGGATTATACATTTGCAGATAGGCTTCTGCCGGACTGCTGGCGTTGATAACGGGATTTTCCGGTTGCGGGGGGGCGATACAGTAATCTGCCTGAATGTGGAAAAAACGGCAGAGGGCATCCAGAGACATACGGGTGGCATTGGCCTTTCCGTCGGCAGAATAGCCGGCTATGTGTGGAGTGCCGAGAAACGCCTTGTCCAATAAGACGGGATTGATGTCGGGCTCGTTCTCCCATACGTCAATGATGGCGTCGGAAACCAGCCCGTTTTCCAAGGCGTTCAGCAGAGCATTGGTTTCAACCACCTCTCCGCGGGAGGTGTTGATAATGACGGGGCGGCGTTTCAATGACCGGAAGAAAGCGCCGTCTGCCAGATGGAATGTTTTGTATGGTCCTTCCTTATATAGAGGCACGTGGAAAGTGAGGATGTCACATGCTGCTGCAAGTGTTTGCAGTGAACTGAAATCGGCCTTCCCTTCCTTGTCTTGGCGGGGCGGGTCATTCTGCAGGACGTGCATGCCCAGTTCCCGTCCCACTTCGACTATCTTGCTGCCCACATTGCCTACGCCCACAACGCCCAGCGTCAGTGCGGACAGTTGCATTCCTTTGAGTTGTTGCAATAGCAGCAAGGCCGATTGTACGTATTGGGCTACGGATGCCGAGTTGCATCCGGGGGCATTGGTCCAGGTGATGCCTGCTTCGCGGCAGTACGCCGTGTCTATATGGTCGAAACCGATGGTGGCGGTGGCTATGAAACGGACTTTGCTGCCTTCCAGCAGTTTCCGGTCGCAGCGGGTGCGGGTGCGGATAATCAGTGCGTCGGCATCTCTTACCAACTCCGGTGTGAAGTCTTTGCCGGGAGCGTAAATCACGCTATCGGCTATCTTTTCGATGGCTTCCTTGATAAAAGGTATCTTGTTGTCAACAATGACTTTCATGATGCTGCTGTTCTTTTTGCCGATTTTCCGTCGTGCGAAGATACGACTAATTTGTCAAAGTAGCCAAGTAATGTCCGGAAAATAATCCGAAGCATGAATCAATCTGCTTCACTCCTTTCGTTCTTCTGCTCCGCTCCCTTTTATCTTTCTGCTCCGCCCTTTCCTTTCTTCTGTCCCGGCCTTGGGCCTTTCATCGGCCCACGTTAGTGAGCTGAATTGTTCACTCGAATAAACAGAACGGCTCACACTTGCGAACATTTCTCTTCACACATGTGGACCGACAATGGACAAGCATGGTTTTAAGGAAAGAGATGGAGCATTTGAAAGATAAAGCAATGGGTAAAGACGGACTGAACAGTGGGAGCGTTCCCCGTTCGTGCTTGAATTTCGTGGCAGATAGCAAGTAATTATTCTTTTTTATCTCGTGTTTTATGGGCGAAATAGGGCTTTTGTTAAAAAAGAAAAGCCAAATAGGCTGCTATATGGGGATTATCTTGTACATTTGCAACTGAAACTTATTTAGAGATGAGAATAGGATACGACGGAAAACGGGCTGTGCAGAATTTCACGGGATTGGGCAATTACAGCCGATATGTGGTGCAGTCATTGTCAGCCTTTGCTCCGGAAAACGAGTATTGGCTGTATGCTCCGGTATATCGTGAAAACCAGCAACTTTCGTCGATGGTGGCCGAAAGCCGGGGAGCGGTGTCCGTACACTATCCATCCTGTTGGCTCTGGAAAAGAATGGCCTCGTTGTGGCGTGTGGGAGGCATACGCGGAACGTTGAAACGGGACAACATACAGTTGTTTCACGGCTTGAGCAACGAACTTCCACTGACCATTCACAAAGTGCGGGAGGTGAAGAGCGTGGTGACCATTCACGACCTTATTTTTCTGAGGCTTTCGCATTGCTTTTCGTTGGTCGACCGCTTGATTTATAACTATAAATGCCGCTATGCATGCAAGCATGCAGACCATATCATTGCCGTGAGCGAGTGTACCAAGCGCGATATCATACATTATTACGGGATTCCAGCCGACAAGATTTCCGTCATCTATCAAGGGTGCAACCCCCTGTATGCCTGCCGGGCAGGTGAGGACAAACGCCGCGAGGTGAAGCGCCGCTATCTCTTGCCCGACCGCTATATTCTGTCGGTGGGCACCATTGAAGAGCGCAAGAATGCGCTGGCCATCGTGCAGGCCTTGGAGCATCTGCCCGAGGAGTTGCATCTTGTGCTGGTAGGGAGGCCTACAGCCTATACCCATCGGTTGAAAGAGTTTATGGCGAAAGCCGGGCTGCGCGGCAGGGTGCATTTTCTGCATGGCATCCCTTCAAGCGATCTGCCCGCCATCTATCAGTGTGCCGAGACTTTTGTATATCCGTCTGTTTACGAGGGATTTGGCATCCCTATCCTTGAGGCTTTGCAATCCGGCATTCCGGTGGTTGCGGCAACCGGCTCTTGTCTTGAGGAGGCGGGAGGAGAGCATTCGCTGTATGTGAATCCTCATGATGTGGAGGGGTTGGTGGCGGCAATAGTCCGCACACAAGAGCCCTCTGTACGCGCCGCCATGATTGAGGAGGGGCTGAAGTGGGCACGGAGGTTCACGCAAGAGCAGATGGCGCGTGAAACGATGGAGTGTTATCGGAAAGTACTAACAAAAGAAATCTAAGATATGAATTATTTGGATCGAAATGAGTTTAACTATGCACCTTCGCAGGAGGTAGTGGAGGTTCTGAGGAATTTTGATATAAACAAGCTCTGTTTCTACACCCGTATCTACGACGAGGGCAAGAAGAGTATTCTGTCCGTTTATCTGTCCGAATCTTACGGGATTGATGAACCGCAGGTATTGTTGGGCTATGGCGGAGAAGATATATTGAAACAGGCAGTCCATTATTTCCTGACTCAAGAGGACGGGAACAAGACGATGCTCATCCCTAAATTCTCGTGGTGGTACTATAAGTCCATTGCCGACGAAGTGAACGGGCGTACATTGCAATATCCATTGTATGAGGAGGGCGATACCTTTAAATATGATTTCACTGCCATGAAGGAGATGGTGCAGCGTGAGAATCCTAAAATCCTGTTGATTGCTTCACCCAACAATCCTACCGGAAACGGCCTGACGCCCACAGAACTGGATACCTTGCTGGCAGGGTTGCCCGCAACGACCATCGTTTTGGTGGACGAAGCCTATGCGTCTTTTGTCTCTACCGATACTGATTATATCAAGGTGCTGGTCGATAAATACCCCAATCTGATTATTTCACGCACCCTTTCCAAGTTCTACGGATTGCCCGGACTGCGTATGGGTTTCGGATTCATGAGCAAGGAATTGGTCGGCTTCAGCAAGTACAGTAATAAATATCTGGGTTACAACCGCATCTCCGAGGATATTGCCATTGCTGCACTGAAATCGGATGCACATTACCGGAATATAGCACGACTGATGAATGAGAGCCGTGCCTGTTTTGAAGCGGAAATAGGTACGTTGCCCGGTTTCAAGGTGTATAAGTCGGTGGCAAACTTTGTTCTTATAAAATATCCGATTGCCTTGAAGGAACGCTTGCAGAAAGCTTTTGCCGAAGAGGACTATAAGGTGAAATTCATGAATGAGCCTGACATCAATACCCATCTTCGCATCACCTTGGGGCGTCCGGAACAGAATCGTATCGTTATTGACACTATTAAAAAAATTGCGTTACAATGAAAGCGGTTATATTGGCTGCAGGGATAGCTTCGCGTTTGCGTCCGCTGACTGACACCACTCCGAAGTGTCTTTTGAAGATTGGGGAGCGTTGCTTGCTGCAAAGGGCTTTTGATGCCTTGTTGCAGAATGGTTTTCGGGAGTTTGTTATCGTCACCGGATATAGGCAACAGCAGATTGTGGATTTCCTCGAATCTCATTATCCGGCTCTGAAGATTACCTTTATCTATAATGAGAGATATGCTTCTACCAATAACATCTACTCCCTGTGGCTTACACGACCTTATGCAGATAAAGAAGATGTCCTGTTGCTGGACAGTGATATTCTCTTTGACCCACAGATTGTAGCCAAGTTGCTTGGATATGGTCGGGCGGATGCGCTGGCTTTGAACCATCATGCGCTGGGAGAGGAAGAAATCAAGGTGATAGCGGATACTGAGGGCAGGGTGCTCGAAATCAGCAAGACCTGTTCCATATCCCAAGCCATAGGAGAATCTATAGGCATCGAGAAGATGTCTGCCGCTTATACGGGAGCGCTTTTCCGGGAATTGGAGGTCATGATTACAAAGGAAGGCTTGGACAATATCTTTTATGAGCGTGCTTTCGAGCGTCTCATACCGCAGGGGCACTCTTTTTATGCACTCGATACTACCGAATATTTTTCAGTGGAGCTCGATACGGTGAATGACTTTGAGCAGGCACAACGGCTGATTCCTCCACAACTTTATTAATTAATTGGCTGGTTTCTATGGCAGATTATGATATACGTCCCTTGCAGCTTCGCATTCTGAAAATATTGCTTGCTGTGGATAAAGTGTGTAAAGAGCATGGTTTGCGCTATTATATAATGGCCGGTACTATGCTTGGTGCAGTCCGTCATAAAGGGTTCATCCCTTGGGACGACGATTTGGATATCGGCATGCCGAGGGCTGATTATGATTTGTTGATGTCCCACTCCAAGGAATGGCTTCCCCGGCCTTATGAAGCAGTCTGTGCAGAAAACGACCCGGATTACCCGTTGCCTTTTGCCAAGATACAAGATGCCGATACGACTCTCATTGAGCGTATGCACCTGAAATATTTGGGAGGTGTCTATCTGGATGTGTTTCCATTGGACGGTGTGCCGCAGGGCAATCTGAAACGGAGAATCCATTTTGCCCGGTATGAATTTTATAAACGGGTGCTCTATTTTATTTACCGCGACCCTTATAAGCACGGGAAAGGTCCCGGTTCATGGTTGCCGTTGTTGTGCCAGAAACTCTTTACTACTGCCGGTGTACAAAGAAGCATCCGGAACGTGATGACGGCCTATGACTTTGACAAGTCTCCGTTGGTCTGTGATTATGATGACGGTATGCGCGGAATCATGCCCAAGACTGAGCTGGGGACTCCGACACCCGTTTTGTTTGAGGGTGAAACAGTATGGGGAGTACAGGATTATGATGCCTATCTGACCCGGAAATATGGAGACTATATGACCATACCGAAACAAAGCGGGCAGAGGCAGCATAATTTTCATTATTTGGATTTGGATAAGCCTTATTCTTCGCAGGAAAACTCTAATCCCATTTTATAGATTTTACTCTTTGGGGGGATATTAAGTAAACGTCCTTTTCCAAAATTTCCATAAGGGGCCAAAACTTCTAGTAGATAAATAAAGTATAGCTTTTAGGTGACCGCGTATTATATTTAGGGTGAATAATGTGTTTCCCATTTTAAAGGTTCCTATCTTCTGGGAATTGAATTCTTCTCCTTTGTAAGTGAAAACTTTGCGGAATGTAGATGAAGTCATACCCCATTTTAATAGAAATTGCATTTGACCGCAATTTTTGCGTATGCGGGTGGTTGATTTTGTTTCAAAATGGTAGATACGGCTTGCTTGTAGCCCTTTCATGAATCTGACTCCACACATGTATAATTTTGCGGTGAAATCGGGATCGCTGTACATTCCAGGTGAGTATTCTATACTATAACCACCTACTAAATCCCAAATATCTCGGTGTACAATATTAGGAGGAATGGTAGCTCCCATCCAGTCGTTTATTTTGTAGTTCATGTATTCTTTCAGCAATTTATCTTCTTGAAAAGTTTCAATGCTGTCTCCATAATTGGCTAAGATGGTTGATGTGCTTTGTGTGTGTGGCTGTATTGATGTAGCCGAAAGAAAGAAATAATTGTCAGGTAGTTTTTTTATTTCGTCATAGAGAACTTTGTCCCAAAAAGGAAGTACATACATATCATCGTTTAAAAATAGAATATAATCGGTTTTGACTTTAGTGCGCATCATATTCATAGCAAAACATACTCCGACATTTTGTTCAGAATGTGTGTAATCAATTTCTTCTTTTTTTACCCACTCCAAAGTTCCATCACTTCCATCGTTTACGTGTACAATGATTTGGTGATTGTAATAAGAGTTTCTTAGGATACTTTGTATGCACAGTTTTAGAAAAGCAAGGTTATTCCATGTGGGGATAACGATTGAAAATAATCTGTCTTGAGATTTTATAGCTGCCATCTTTTGTTGGTTGAGAGAATAATTGCAAAGATATTTATATAAATGGGATTTTTGATTATAATTACTTGAAAACATTTATATTTTGTAATGTACGAAAACAATATTAGTTTGAAATGTGCTTTTTAGAGTAATATATAATACTTTTACTTTTAAATCGCTTGTAGACAATAGCCTGAATTGGGATTGATTCTTATTGCATCTTTATGCTCTCGTTTTGCGTAGGTTGATGTTCTATGTCCTATGATTACTTTATATCACTATTTGCGAAACTTGAATTAAGTTGTTACTTTTGTACCGAGTCAGCATTTCTAATCACTTTGTTAAGCAACAGCTCACAGATAATTGATGCTATCCGTCATTCAGAGTGTAGTGAGGAATGACGGATGCCCATATTACAAACTAATTATGGATACTTACTTATGATCAAATTCTTAATTATTCGTTTCAGTTCCATAGGTGATATCATCCAGTGCATGGGGATTATCGGTGGAATACGTGAACGGTTTGCAGATGTGGAAATCCATTGGATTACCCGGAAAGATATGGTGGGAACCTTGTCGATGGATAGAAGGATTGATAAAATCTGGGCTTTTGACAAGGAGACCGGGCTTGCCGGATTGTTGAAAATGGCGGCTGATTTAAGAAAGGAGCATTTCGACTACATTTATGATGCCCATAGCAATATCCGTTCCAATATCTTGAAGCTGATACTCTCTCCGTTGCCTTTTGCGAAACCTTACGTTGCTTTGCGGAGCAAAGAGAGAGGCAAACGCTTTTTGTTGTTCAAACTGGGAATCAATCATTTCGACAAACCCTTCAGGGGGATGGTGTCTTTTCAGAAACCATTGAAGAAATGGGGAATTACGCATTTCCCGGATAACTATCACGACTGGCATTTCCCGGATGAAGTCTGCAGCAAGTATGAGACTTTCATAACCAAGGATATGGTTACGCTCGTGCCGTCTGCCAACTGGGAGATGAAACGCTGGCCCGTTGCTTATTGGAAGAAGTTGGTTGTCCTTCTTCCTGGTTATAGATTTGTCATTCTGGCCGGTCCGAAAGATACTTTCTGTGAGGAAATCAGAAGTGCCGCACCGGAACGGGTAATCAATCTTGCTGGGCAGACCTCCCTGATGGAATCTTCCTACATCGTGCTGCGCTCCAATCTGATAATCAGCGCCGATACGGGTTTTATGCATGCCGCTGATTTGTTCCATGTGCCTGCTTTTGCCTTGATGGGGCCTACGGCCTTCGGCTTCCCTACGGGACCTACGGTGGAGATACTTGAAACAGACCTGCCTTGTCGTCCGTGTACCAAAGACGGACGGGGTAAATGCAAGCTGGATATTTATCAGAAGTGTATGGTGGATATTACCCCTGAGCTGGTCGCTGAAAAGGTATTGCGTCGGTTTTCTCTCTTCGACTGATGTGACAAGTACATTGCAAATCATGCTTCTGCATGATAAATATTCTTCACTTCGATTTGTTTTAAACAAGAATAGTCGCTAATTTTGCATTATCCTAAAAAGGTGGATGATGTCAATTCTTTACTGGCGGAGCCGTTTAGGCCCGGCTGACTTTTAGCGAAATATTGAATATTATGAAACGCAATGTTTTTCTTCTCTTCTTTGTACTGTTGGCATTTGCAAGCAGCGGTATGGCTCAAACAGGATTGTTTACATATAACGGAGGCTATTTTATAAAAAACGGTGAAACGTGGTATGAGTATAGGCCTGGTGATAAAGCCGGAGTTTGGGCCGAATATACGCAATATGGCGAGGAGGAAAATTTCTATAATATAGAGAATGACCTCAATGTGGTAAGTATCCCCAAAAACTCGTCGAGCAAATTTTATGTTGCGTCCAAAGGAGGTGAATGGAAACCTATTTACACAGCCCGCAATTTTTACAACATTTTCACGGATGACGGCCGAGATATATATTGTTACAATGGGGGCTATTTTGTGAGAAACGGCAATAAATGGAAAGAGTACAGGCCGAAAGACAAACAGTCTGTTTGGAGCAGTTATACACAATACCGCGCGGATGACGATTTTTTCTACATAGAGAGCAGCGCGAACAAGGTTGCAATACCGAGAACCAAGGATATTTCAAGCAATATTTATCTGTACAAAAACGATGAATGGAAGGCTATCTACACAGTTTCAGATATTTATGAATCTAAAAGTAACGGCTATTATGCCGGCTCCGGAAATAGCGGCAATTCCAGCAGCCATCAACAGAACTATGATTTTACTCTGACATTCCCCAGCTATGAGATTTGGGATGATAAGGAAGAGTCCTATGGCAATACCATAAATTCATCATGTTCGGTAAGTATAAGCAGAAAAGGGTATGGTCTTATATCGTATGGTTCAAAAAAGGTTGAATTCAAGTTCAATTCGTGTATTGAATATGAAAAGCGAAATGATGTTACCAGTTCCAGAACCAGTGACTTGGGGTTGCTTGGAGTGTTGTTTCTGGGCGCACTGACACCAAACTACCAGGGATTTACTTTGTATGAAAACATTAATGCAGACAAGGAGATAGTTACCTACGTTGACCCTGATCTTGACAATTTGGATTCAACAGAAGAGAATGAAACTATCCTTTATATAGAGGGCATACCCGGTATTCCTGATATGAGGTTTTTGAAATGTTCCAACCGGAGAACAGGCAAGAAGATTCATGATACAATTGAGAACCAAAATTTCTTCGATAATGATTGATAGGCATGATGCTGTTCACGATAAGTGACTCTTAAGTGCAACCATAAGCCTTAGAATTCACGTTATATGTTTGACTGGTGGTTGATGGAGTTTATCGTTTTTGTAGTCGAATAGCCGTCTACGAAAGGAATTGTTACTGTCTCTTGTGCATACTCCCTGCCTACAATATTCTCTATGGCATAGTCGCCACCTTTTACCAGCACATCCGGCGCTACTGTCTTGATGAGGTTCAACGGAGTGTCTTCCGTAAAAATCACTACGTAATCCACTGCTTCCAAGGCAGCCAGGACTGTGGAACGGGCACTTTCATCATTGATGGGGCGTGATTCTCCTTTCAAGCGCTTTACTGAGTTATCGGAATTCAATCCTACGATAAGTACGTCTCCCAGTCTTTTGGCTTTTTCCAGATAGAATACATGCCCTTTGTGGAGGATGTCGAAGCATCCGTTTGTAAACACGATTTTGCGCTCCTGCGCGCGCAGTTGCTTTACGGTATCTGCAAGTTGGGAAATGGGGATGAGCTTGCTGGCCGGTTTCCCGATTTGCAGTTCTGCCTGCAGTTCCTTGAACAGGATAGGGCTGGTGCCGATTTTCCCTACCACAATACCGGCAGCTTTATTGGCCAGGTAGATGGCATCCGTAATGGGAATG
>CAJJYX010000046.1 GCA_905197435.1 uncultured Bacteroides sp. | reverse complement strand
CGACATGCTCGCAGCCTTGGGACTGCGTTATGGTACTGAAGAAGCGACCGAATTCTCGGAAAAAGTACACAAGACGATAGCGCTCAACGCCTATCGCTCATCCATAGAAATGGCCAAAGAGCGCGGCGCATTCGAGGTGTACGACGCAGAACGCGAAAAGAACAATCCGTTCATCAACCGCCTGCGTGAAGCCGACCCCGAAATGTACGAAGACATGAAGAAGTACGGACGCCGCAACATTGCCTGTCTGACCATCGCCCCGACCGGCACCACCAGCCTGATGACTCAAACCACTTCCGGCATCGAGCCCGTATTCTTGCCCGTATACAAACGTCGCCGCAAAGTAAACCCGAACGACACGAACGTGCGTGTGGACTTCATCGACGAAACCGGAGATGCTTTTGAAGAATACATCGTGTTCCACCCCAAGTTCGTGACTTGGATGGAAGCGCAAGGATACAACCCCGCCAAACGCTACACACAGGAAGAAGTGGACGCCATGGTGGCAAAATCACCTTATTATAAAGCAACGTCCAACGATGTGGACTGGCTGATGAAAGTCAAGATGCAGGGACGTATCCAGAAATGGGTAGACCACTCCATCAGTGTAACCATCAACCTGCCGAACGACGTAGACGAAAACCTCGTGAACCGCCTGTATGTAGAAGCGTGGAAATCCGGCTGCAAGGGATGTACGGTTTACCGTGACGGCTCACGTTCCGGCGTACTCATCTCTACCAAGAGCGACAAGAAATCCGAACTTCCTCCGTGCAAGCCACCCACGGTCGTTGAAACACGTCCCAAAATATTGGATGCAGACGTTGTCCGCTTCCAGAACAACAAGGAGAAATGGGTGGCATTCGTCGGCTTGCTGGACAACCACCCCTACGAAATATTCACCGGTGTGCTGGACGATGACGAAGGCATCATCCTGCCGAAGAATGTGGTGTCGGGACATATCATCAAGAATGTGGACGAGCAGGGGAACAAACGCTACGACTTCCAGTTCGAGAACAAGCGCGGATACAAAGTCACCATCGAAGGCCTGTCCGAGAAGTTCAACAAAGAATATTGGAACTATGCCAAACTGATTTCCGGTGTATTGCGCTATCGCATGCCTATCGAGCAGGTTATCAAGCTGGTAGGTTCACTGCAACTGGACAGCGAGAACATCAATACTTGGAAAAACGGCGTAGAGCGTGCTTTGAAGAAATACATCCTGGACGGCACGGAGGCCAAAGGCAAGAAATGCCCGAACTGCGGCAACGAAACACTGGTTTACCAGGAAGGCTGCCTCATCTGCAAAACATGCGGAGCCTCCCGTTGTGGATAACCCCGCAGCAAGCACAAACGTTTGCATAGGAATTTAAATGACTTAGATAACGGTAGCTGTATGATTATGAGGAATAATTTCTATACTTGCATAATCATTACAGCTATTGCTATTTCTAAATCTAATATAATATGACACTATTATTTAATATCGAGTATCGCACCAGCTGGGGTGAGGAAGTCAGGGTACTGGGTTCTATTCCCGAACTCGGCAACAACCAGCCCGATAAAGCCACCCCCTTGCATACTGTAGACGGCATCCACTGGAATGCAAAAGTGGATATCCGGATTCCCGATAATGGAATCGTCGAATACAGTTACCACATCTATCGGGAAGGGAAAACCATACGGACGGAGTGGAACAGCCTGCCACGCATCCTGCACGTCACAGACAATCCAAAGAAAGTTTACCGCATAGAAGATTGCTGGAAGAACCTGCCCGAACAGCAGTATTTTTATACATCCGCCTTCACAGAATCCCTGTTGGCACACCGCGAACGCAGTGCCGCCCCCAAAAGCTGCAAGAAAGGATTGCTGATAAAGGCCTATGCCCCCTGCATAGACCACGACCACTGCCTGGCAATCTGCGGCAACCAGAAAGCGCTGGGTGACTGGAATCCGGACAAAGCCGTCCTTATGAGCGATGCCGACTTCCCCGAATGGCAGGTGGAAATGGATGCCGGCAAAATCAGCTTTCCGTTGGAATACAAGTTCATCCTTTACAATAAGAAAGAACACCGTGCCGTGGCTTGGGAAAACAACCCCAACCGCTATATGGCCGACCCACAGATAGCCGCCAATGAGACGCTGGCAGTCGGCGACCGTTATGTATATTTCGACCTTCCCGCATGGAAAGGCTCCGGAGTGGCCGTACCCGTGTTCTCCCTGCGCTCCGAGCAAAGTTTCGGCGTGGGCGATTTCGGTGACCTGAAGCGCATGATTGACTGGGCAGTTGCCACCAACCAAAAGGCGGTACAGATTCTGCCCATCAACGATACCACCATGACGCATACATGGACAGACTCCTACCTCTACAACAGCATTTCCATTTACGCCTTCCACCCCATGTATACCGACTTGAAGCAGTTGGGCAGCCTGAAAGACAAGAAGGCGATGGCCGAATTCAACAAACGCCGGAAAGAGCTGAATGCCCTGCCTGCCGTAGACTACGAAGCAGTGAACAAGGCGAAGTGGGAATACTTCCGCCTCATCTTCAAGCAGGAAGGGGAAAAAGTGCTGGCATCGGATGCTTTCCGCAACTTCTACGAGGCCAACAAGGAATGGTTGCAGCCATATGCCGTCTTCAGCTACCTGCGTGACGCCTACAAAACGCCGAACTTCCGTGAGTGGCCCAAGTACACCGCCTACGATGCCAAGGAGATAGAAAAACTGTGCCGGCCGGATTCTGCCGACTATCCGCATATAGCCATCTACTACTACATCCAGTTCAACCTGCACCTGCAACTGCTTGCCGCCACCGAACATGCGCGCGCCAACGGCGTAGTGCTGAAAGGCGACATCCCCATCGGCATCAGCCGCAACAGTGTGGAAGCCTGGAAAGAGCCCCATTACTTCAACCTGAACGGCCAAGCCGGCGCACCGCCCGATGACTTCTCCGTGAACGGACAGAACTGGGGTTTCCCCACCTACAACTGGGATGTCATGGAAAAGGACGGCTATGCCTGGTGGATGAAGCGTTTCCACAAAATGGCAGAATACTTCGATGCCTACCGCATAGACCATATCCTCGGTTTCTTCCGCATTTGGGAGATACCGATGCATGCCGTACACGGCTTGCTGGGACAGTTCGTCCCCGCCCTGCCCATGACACGCGAAGAGATAGAAAGCTACGGGCTGGCATTCCGCGAAGACTTCTTCCTGAAGCCCTATATCCATGAGTACTTCCTCGGACAAATCTTCGGCCCACATACAGACTATGTGAAGCAGACCTTCATCGAACCGACAGACACTTGGGAGATTTACCGCATGCGTCCCGAGTTCGACACCCAGCGCAAGGTAGAAGCCTACTTTGCCGGAAAGACCGACGAAGACAGCATCTGGATTCGTGACGGGCTGTATACCCTTATCAGCGATGTGCTGTTTGTGCCCGACCGCAACAATCCGCACGAGTACCACCCGCGTATCGGTGTGCAGCACGACTACATCTACCGTGCACTGAACGATTGGGAGAAGGCCGCCTTCAACCGGCTGTACGACCAGTACTACTACCATCGCCACAATGACTTCTGGGGTCAGCAAGCCATGAAGAAACTACCGCAACTGACACAGTCCACGCGCATGCTGGTATGCGGTGAAGACTTGGGCATGATTCCCGATTGCGTGGCATGGGTGATGAACGACCTGCGCATCCTTTCCCTGGAAATACAACGCATGCCGAAAGACCCGAAACAGGAATTCGGACACCCCGACTGGTATCCGTACCGTTCGGTCTGCACCATCTCCACGCACGACATGTCTACCCTGCGCGGCTGGTGGGAAGAAGACTTCAAGCAGACGCAGCGGTACTACAATACCATACTCGGGCACTACGGCGCCGCACCGGCAACAGCCACGCCCGAACTCTGTGAAGAAGTGGTGTGCAGCCATCTCCACAGCAACTCCATCCTCTGCATCCTCTCCCTGCAAGACTGGATGTCCATGGACGGCAAATGGCGCAACCCGAACGTGCAGGAAGAACGTATCAACATTCCTGCCAACCCGCGGTACTACTGGCGCTGGCGCATGCACCTGACACTGGAACAACTGATGAAGGCAGAAAGCCTGAATGAGAAAATAAGGAGCATGATAGAAAGCACCGGAAGATAGGACTGACTTGTAAACAACCTATAAGTTAAAACATGAAGAAGCGGCGGAAAGCATAGTGACTTTCCGCCGCTTCTTCATTCCATTGTATTCGCTAAAATACAATTTCGCTTCATTTTTGTATTTTGCAGAATACAATTCACACAAAAAACTACAACAATCGGCTTCTGATTTGCCCGTCCCGCAAAATATCAGTAAGTTTGCAGCAAACAATCTACAAGCGATGACCAGTTATATTTTTCTCGACAACCTCCGCTTCTTTGCCCATCACGGCGTGGGCAAGCAAGAGACTTTGGTGGGCAATGAGTTTACCGTCAGCCTGCGCCTGCAAGTCGACATCCGGCGTGCGGCAGAGACGGACGACGTGGCCGATACCGTGAGCTATGCAGATGTGTATGAGGCCGTCAAAGCAGAAATGGCTGTTCCTTCCCGACTATTGGAACATGTATGCGGACGAATCATGGACAGATTGTTCTGCGACTTTCCGCAGATAGAGGAAATAACACTCAAGCTGGCAAAACGCAATCCGCCGATGGGTGCGGATATAGAGGCGGCAGGAGTAGAAATATGCCAACGTCGCGGAGAATGACGCATTAGAGCTCCACTTCATTCATCACTGATACACAGATACTTATCACTGCAAAGATACTGCATGCTCTTTGCAGTGACACTGTAATTGCTTTAAAGCAACACTGTAACCGCTTTAAAGTAGTACTGTAACTGCTTTAAAGTAATGCTATAGCAGCTTTATAGTAATACTACAATTGCTTTATAGCATCACTACAATTACTTTATAACGACGCAGCCCAATGACTGCAGAAACTTTGCTGTAAGCGTACAGCAACTTTTCGACCAAAAGGTACAACAATTGACATAAATATTCCGTACCTTTACCCCCACATCAACAAGAAGCCAATGAGAAACGCTATACAACGACTGGCATTGCTTCCCATCGTTACCCACTTCCTGCTGCTGGCCGCTTGCCACCGGACAGACAGACAAGCAGAAGCTTTACTGAACAATGCCGACTCATTGCTGACAGTAAATCCCGACAGTGCCCTACATCTGCTGGAGGCACTGCCTGCAACCGCCGAACTCACACATCGGGAATCTGCCCGATATGCACTGCTGCTGGCACAAGCCACGGACAAATGCGAAAAGCCGCTATTCCCCTGCGACTCGCTGCTGGACATTGCATTGGATTATTATGACAATGACGAGAAAGAACGGGCGGTGGCACTACTCTATAAAGGAAGACTGGAAGTGGAAATGGCACAAAGCGAAAGAGCCGTTGACTTTCTGTTGGAAGGACTGAACGTCATCGAAAAGTATCCTGAAGATGCAGAAACAAAAAGGCATCTGCTCAGTTCGTTAGGAAACGAATACTATGATGCACGGCTGTATGAGAAGGCAGGAAAAGCTTACCAAGAACTGCTTAAGTGTTGTTTTACAGACAAGGATAAGTCGATAGCATTGTATTCTCTCTCTCAAAACTTCCTCACCTCAAATAAAGATTCGCTAATTGCACTAAAGTATAAATCCCTTGAATATGCAAAAAAGTCCAAAGACTCTGCAGTGATAGCAATCGCCGCACTAAATCTAAGCTTTGAAAGTTCAGAAGAAGAAATAGACAGTTCCTTACATTATGCACAATTAGCTTTAAAGTGGCTTCCTAAAAACAAAGAAAGAAATAATTACTATGCCAATTTAGGAGATATTTGGTTTAGGAAAGAAGAAAACGATTCTGCCACCTACTACCTGAACAAAAGTTTAGAAAACAATGAAAACAAAAATGAAAGAGCCGCTACCCTATTAAGTTTAGCAGATATAAAAGAAAAACAAAAAGACTATCAAGCAACAACCGAACTATTATATCAATTCATAGAGATTGCAGCCTCCACTTACTTCAGTGAGCAATCCACAAAAATACAGCAATTGCTCCATCAATACGACATCAAGAAGAAGATTGACCAAGAACAGAAAAGAAGTAAAAACTCACTGGAAAATGCAATCAGAGTTTTCATTTTTCTCTGTCTCGCTCTTATTGTGTTTTTCCAATATCGTATCAATAAACGAGACAAACAACGAACCATCAACGAACAAAAATTAGCGCAAGCTCAAGAGAAATACAACAACCTGCAGTACTCCATCAACGAAAGCCAGCGCATTATCGCTCTGTTGCAGAAAGAACAATCCGACTTTTCGCAAGAAGCAGAGAAATACAGGCAAGAAATAACTGAACGGGAAACCGCTATCGAAAAACTGAAAACAGAAAAGGAAGGTCTACGCACTTGGCTGTTCAAGCAAAGCAATATCTATCAAATAATAGAAAGGCTATCCAAACAAAAAGTAACCAGCAAAAAAAAACTCACCGTACTAACAAACCACGAGCAGAAAGTTCTCAAAGAAGTTGTCATGGAACTCTATGCCGACTATATATCTGATACAAAAACTCAATATCCTCTACTGACGGACGAAGACTTGCTCTGCCTCTGTTTAGAGAAAGTTGGTTTCTCCAATCAAACCATTGCCCTCTGCTTCGGCAATACCGACACGCATGCCCTTGCCCAAAGGAAATACCGCATAAAAGCACGCATGAACGAGAGGAAATAATCCTATTGTGATTTACCAAAAGCATATTATACTATAAATCAACATATTGCATTATTATAGTATGATTCTTTTTATACTTCCGTTACATTATTATCCTCTAACTTTGCAACCACCAAACCAATAAAGATTAAAAGAAATGAAAGCTAAATTATTAATGTTACTTTTGACAACACTCTTTATCTCACCAATGAGTGAAGCTGCAACAAAAAAGAGAAAAATAATTTATTACAAAGAAGCAGCGCGTGCAAAACATATAACTACCCGCGCTCCCATAGACTATACTATAGAAGTAGCCGATAACGAAACCAGCCTACAAGTTGTTTTTCTATTCCCCTTGCACGAAGCTGACATTACCGTAACAGACAAAAACGGCAATGTAGTGATTGAAGAGAATCAAATAAACTTATACGAAGGGAAAGCACTCTATATTTACAGCCCCAAAGCCTACCCTTATACCTTAGTATTAACATCCCCTGCTATAGACATTACGGGAGAAATTATATCGGAGGAGGAGAATTAATAGTACTATTATAATCAACTTAAGTATTAACCAACTAAGAAGAAACAAATGAAAAAATTATTCATTATCTTTGCAAGTATGTTCTTCATGTTTGCATGTACACAAGAAGAAGACAATTTTCTTTCTGAAAATGAAAAAGCTACTGCCCAAATACCAGAGTTGACCACAGCTGAAGCACAACTAAAATTTGCCAAGCTATTATCTCAAGCAGCTTCCAACAATGTTGAAGTGCGCAAATTCTTGAAGAATGAAGCAACGAAGCAATTCGACAATGACTATGATGTATTCTATCCGATGGTAAAAAACAAAATTGTTACTGACGGCAAGAGTTTCAGAGACATTCTACTCTCCTACTGCAAAACCCCGAATGAGCTAACAGAGATTGAACAGTCCCAGTTGCTCCTAAATATCCTGATTCCGGACTTGACACTATTCTGGGACTTCAATGCCGAGAAATGGGATACAAATGACAAGGAAATCATAGTATTATGCCGTGATGATAAAAGTAGCACAATGTATGAAAATGGAGAAAATATCGGGCAAATGGAAAAAGGAAACATCCCCGGTTTTCCTTGTCTCGTAGTAAAGAATAACGAACGTTTAAATATAAAAACAATTAACACCCGTTCTGGCGAAGCCACCTATGAATTCATAAGCGATGCATACGACGGAAATAAAAAGATTGACAAACCCGCGACAAGGCATTCGGAAAGAGATGATGCATTAGAACAAACTGAGAACTTGACAATAGGAATTGCTTCAAGTGAATTCAAGGCAGATATTATAAAAGCTTGGAATGAGCTTAAAAATATTCATGGAGCATACCAAAGAGATTATATCTACTATGGGATTACCAAAGACAACAAACCCGGTATTTTAGACAGAAATATTCGAGAAGAATTATATCGATTCAGAATACAACCGGAGGCATTCAAGAAAATTTCAGATCAAGATAAAGTAGATCCCGAACTACAGACTCCTACAAAGGAAAAAAGATATCTTACCTATGATGAAATCATGGAAAAGATATGGAGTGATGGAAAGTTTGATTTCCGTTTCAAATCATACGTTGCCTCTGACGATGGTAATAAAGCGATGGAACACCTGCTTACATTCTCTATTGATCCAAGAGACCTATTCTCTATAGAAAAAGTACATGTCAGGCATAAGAACAGCACAGCTTTCAGACATTCCAAAAATTTTTACTCCGTAGACCCAGCAAATCTCAAATCGAAGTGGTATTACCCTGCAAGGCATTCATATACCCAAAATAGTGTATTTACTCTACCTTGGGACTTGTATTCCAAATCATTAGTCATACATTTATTCGTTGAGGAGCATGATGATGCCCAAGAAAAAAAAGAGAGCAGAACTGTTATGAATGAATTTGTCAACAAAGCAGACTTTTCTATAGAGGGAGGGGGAGAGATTGGCAAAATAAAGCTTACTTCTAAATTAGGTTATGGCATTTCAAGTACTAAGACTACTACAACTGTCACAGAAGTTAGTACCACATTAGGCTCTGACAATTTGGGAACTCTATCTTTCTTTTACCATGACCCTATAATCAAAAGTGAAAGCAATGGATTGTATAACGTATATAGTGTTTTTAATGGAACCGTAGAAGCAACTCTACTTCCTAAAAATATTTCAAAGTAATGAATAAACAAGCGCATAAGATTGCACATATTCGATACATAATATGTGCAACTTATGTATCTTTCTTAAAATAGAGAACAATGAACAAAAAAAATCCTCTAACCAATCTCACCTATCTATTATTTGGAATGCTCTTGCTTTTTTCGTGCCAGTCAGATGAAGAAGTAGACAACCCACGCAACTATTTTTCGGGATGGGGGTATTTTGAAGGCAGCATAAAAGGGAAAAACATTGAGTTGGTAAACGATATATATCAATCGTATACAAACAAAGTGGTTTACTGCAAAGGCTACACAGAAGGAACGACTGTGGATCGCGTAAAAGGATGTGTCATCAATATTGGCTATGTGGCTGAAGCCAATGGACGAAAGACAGAAGTGATTACCATTATGCTGGCTAAGCCCAGCATAGGGGTGCGACAAATAACCAATGGATGGCCTTTTATCGAATATATCAATTACGACACAATGTGTAATGTAGATGCTATCGAAATCAGAGCCTCCACAGTTCAGACACATCTCTACACTCCGCATCAGGACGAGCCTTTTAAAGTAGAAATTACCGAAATAACCTATCAAGAAGATGGTCACCCACACATTATTGAAGGCAAGCTCGACGGAAAGCTATATGACACAGAGTCGGGAAAAGTAATTGAAATTCATGGAGAGTTTGGGACGAAATAAGACTTAGCAAGATTTTAAGACTAATAGAGTTTACCATACGAACCGATAAATAAACTATAGATTAAATCATACATTATGCGTAAAATTCTTTTTATAACAGAGTATGCCTTATGGACAAACGAGACACCAATAACGAGAAATGGTATGACCCCCTGAAACAACCGGTAAGACTCCTCATCAACCGTGCAGAGTTCGTGGATAGCAGCAATATACCCTTTATTGAAGGAGTGATAAATGGAGTACTTTACAATCAAGAGAATCTGAATGACTCCATCATCGTAGAGAACGTAGAGTTCGGGGTACATTATTAAAGTGAAACACCCCCTAATACTTAATTATTATATACTGCCGTCATTCAGCATTATATCTTGATAATACAACAAACCAATTATAATTACATAATCAATGAAAGCAATCATTACTCTTATTTTAGGGGGAGTCTTCTGCTGTATGCAAGCCTCTGCCCAACAAGTAAAATTCGGCATTGAAGCCGGTGGCAACTGGTCACACTACAAAAATGACCGTTCGAAGGCCGAACAAGTGGGAAGTATGGGAGGTGGTTTCCAACTGGGAGGAACCGTGGACTATGAGTTCAAACACCACTGGATGCTGATGTCGGGAATCACCTGGATGCAGACCCGTAGCAGCATGGAACTGTTCAATGCCAGCGTGCCCTTCTTCCCCGATACGGAAATAAAGATGAACCACTTGAACATCCCCATAAAAATAGGCTACAACATCCGCATCAACAAAAACCTCAGCCTGATACCCTACATCGGTGTCTACGGCTCCATCAACTTCAATGCAGGTAAATGCGACGTAAAGAACCCTTATTATACAGGAGAAACCAATCATTGGAAACCTATGGACGGATACTCGTACATCGTGCCGACAGAAGCAGACATTCCGTATGAATATGAAGCTACCATAGATGCTTTCCGCCGTTGGAACTATGGTGCAATGGGAGGCATAAAAGCTGTAGTAGCAGGCAGATACACCGTTTCACTTCAATACTACGAATCCATAAAGAAAGTACAGAAGCAGTGCAACCTGCGCAACTATGGCTATCAACTCAGTATAGGCTATCAATTCTGACTCAAAAACTAAAACTCTATAAAAGGTTGTACATCCTTGATACAAGGGTGTGCAACTAAGCTGCCGAAAAAAGGTTGTTTTGGAATTAAGTAGAACAAGTTCCATGCAAATAAAGGATTTCTTATCAAATCCTTATTATATATGGCGAAAATGGGAAGGAAACAGAATTATAACAGAAGAATACTAACTATAAATAAGAAATGAAGACAGTATCTACATTCATCCTGCTATTGGTACTCTGCTCTTGCTCCAAGTCGGATGACCTAATGAATAGTAGGCCAAACCCTTTTTATAATTACGTGATGATAAATTTCGTGGATGAAACAGGCAACGATGCATCCGATGCGATTGAAATGCAACAAGTGCCGGGAACGAGTTCTATTTATAGATACTATGAAATGATATCAGAAGACTTCTCCTACCATTGTTTTATAAACGGAGAGAAAGTTCCCCTTACCTACAAATTAGAACAATGTGATGAATATGAACATTCTGATATAGAATTAAATATAATAAGAACTTCAGATAATGAGAAGAAATCATTCATGTTTTCCGTAAATACTCGGTATATTCTTTATTCCGATATCTCAAGTGACAGATTGTATGAATTTGAATACAGATTCAAACTTCCCACCCTATTCGGAGAAAAGGAGAACAGTCTGAAAATTACCAAGAAAGCTTCTAAAATAGGAACAACGACCAATGAAAAAGTGACATTCAATGGGGAAAAAGTTTCTATGGAGAATAATAAAATAAAGATTTTTGTAAAAAGAAAGCAATAAATAGATTGAAGGACATCTTGTGCGGATTCTTTTTCTTCACCTCTATACATTTTATAAGTTATGATTGAGGAATGAGTATGGTGTATTCCATACTCATTCCTTTGGGAAATGTCTTTTCACGCAATTTATTTGTTTGGATAATATCCATTTCATATTACAAATACACTAATCCCCAGATTATCATTGTGATTTTATGAATGCCTTATTTCTTCCGTTTCCGCTTCTTCGCCGATTCCACCGCCTCGGCCACCACCGGTTTGTTCTCAAACCGCTTGGTATAACTTGAATAATCGGGAACGGTGCGTTCATAAGTCGGGTCGACGAACAACGGACTGGAAATGATATGGTCTGCCGTACTGCGGTTGCAGCAGAAAACAATGTTCTCTACACTGGCAAGGCGGGTCAGAGCCTTTACATCCGTATCGTGTGGCTGGAGGGTCATCGGGTCGGTGAAAAAGAAAAGGTAATCAATCTCTCCGTCCACAATGCGCGAGCCCATCTGCTGGTCGCCACCCAGAGGACCGGACTTAAGAATGGTAAAATCCCACTCCACATCGGGATGTTTTTCTTTAAGCGCTTCGAGGATAAGAGTGCCCGTTGTACCCGTACAATAGAATTTATGCCCCATCAGCAATTCCGAGTTCCAGAGCACCCACTCGATAAGGTCTTTCTTCATGGCATCATGTGCCACTAATCCGATCTTTCTAACTAATTTTTCCATAATCTAAAACCTTTAAACAGATTGAACAATTATAAAAGTCTACAATTGGGAAAAGAATTTCTTTCCATGTAGATAAAACTGTGCCAAGATACTGCTTTTTGCCCGTTCCGGTATGACGGCAAGCGTAGTTTTTTCCAAATTCTCTTTGCGGGATGCCGTAAATGATGCGCGGAGAGAACCGTATGCACGACGTGCACGGAATATGGCCAAAGCATTGGGTAACTGTCCTTTCAGCATGAAACTGAAAGCCGCCACATAGTCGAGCACCGCACGCACACGCATCACGGAAGCCAAATCTTCCTGCGGCAGATTCTTATAAAGCATGATAAGGTTATTGCGGAAATTGAGGAAAGTCTTGCGCGGATTCTCCTTCTTCAAAGTAGCCCCTCCCACATGGAACACCACGCTTTGCGGTACACACGCCAACTGCCTGCCGCGGGCACGAAGCCGCCAGCACAAATCTATCTCCTCCATGTGGGCAAAAAAGCGTCCGTCCAGCCCACCCGCTTCCCTGTAATCTTTCTGCCGGATGAACAGAGCCGCTCCCGTAGCCCAGAAGATGGGTATCACCGTATCGTATTGTCCCCTGTCCGCCTCTACCACACCCATGATGCGGCCACGGCAGAAAGGATAGCCGTAATGGTCGATGAAACCGCCTGCAGCTCCGGCGTATTCAAACCGCTCCTTGTCATGCCAACTGCGTATCTTCGGCTGGCAGGCAGCCGTCTCCGGATGAGCATCCATATACTCCGCCAATGGGACAAGCCAATGTTCGGTGACCTCTACATCGGAGTTGAGCAGCACTGCATATTCCGCCTCCACCTGCTTCAGTGCCAGGTTGTATCCATCGGCAAAACCGTGGTTCTCTTCCAGCAGAATCAAACGCACAGAAGGAAACTCGCGACGGAGCATCGCCACGGAAGCATCCGTAGAGCCATTATCGGCCACATACACCACAGCACCGTCCGCCTCCGAAAAACGCACGACAGAGGGAAGGAAAGAACGGAGCATGTCGCATCCGTTCCAATTCAATATGACAACAGCAATCTTATCCATGTTGTACAGGTTCTTTTCGTTTATTTTTCCAACGCTTATGAGACCAGAACCAATAAGCTGGTTCACGACGGATGGTCTGCTCCAGACGGCGGGCGAAGCATTCGGTTATCTCACCATCCGCCGTCTGCCTGGGAGTTTCGGTAACCAAGTCGAAGAGTACTTTGCAATATCCCCTGGACGTACGCTCCAGTTCGCAGTAGAAGACGGGAAAGTCCATCAGCTTGGCAATGCGCTCGGCACCGTCCATGAATACAGTGTCCTGATTCAAGAAAGTGGTCCAATAATGCGCCTCGCTGTGGTTGGGCGACTGGTCGGTAATCAGGCCGATAGCTATCCGCTTGCCTTCGCGATGAAGTTTTATCACTTCGCGTGCCGTGGAATGCTTCGCCACGTTGTACCCTCCGAAACGGGCGCGGATATGTTTGAACATCTCGTCCAGATACTTATTGCTAAGCGGCTTGTACACCTGCACCGGTATGTCGCCCGGACGCATGATGGAACTCATCCCCGTAATCCACTCAAAATTGGCATAGTGGGGAATCAGCAGCACAATGCCTCCATGCTTCTCTATCATGGCAAGGTATTCTTCCTTATTATCATACTCCATCCGACGGCAAAGCTCCCGGAAAGACATGCGCAGCATCTTCACCTCTTCCAGCATATAGTCGCAGATATAATGGTAGAACTTACGCTCTATCTCCATCAACTCGGTTTCGGACTTCTCCGGAAAAGAATTGCGAAGATTACGACGAACCACTTTCTTCCGGTAATGCACAATGTGGCGCATCAGGAAGTACAGCCCGTCGGACAACACATAAAGCGCCCGGAAAGGCAGAAGCGCCACAAGCCACATGCCGGCATAAGTCAGCCAATAGACGATTTTTGATTTCACTTTGTCAGTAAGGGTTATGAGTTATAAGTTATTTGTTGTAAAGATGGCATTCTTCATTCCATTGTTCCCAAGAGTGCAGTGCCGTCGGCATTGAAGTCGCCCAGACGCACAGACACGAGCCGGTTATCCAATGCGGCATCATGAGGGACTTCCACGCGGATGTAATTGGGAGTGAAGCCGTGCATCGGCAGTCCGGGTTTGGGACGTTCCAACAGTACCGGCATCGTCTGCCCGATATGGCGTGCATAGAAAGCACGTGTCTTTTCGTCCGAAAGTTCCAGCAGCCACTGGCTCCTGCGATGCTTTTCTTCGGGTGCCACCACGTGGTCTATCTTCAAGGCCTGTGTACCGGGACGCTCCGAATAGCTGAACACATGAAGCTGGGTCACATCCAGACTTCTGATGAACTCGTATGCCTGCCCGAAGTATTCCTCCGTTTCTCCGCGGGTGCCCACAATCACATCTACCCCTATGAAGGAGTCGGGCATCACTGTCTTTATCTTCTTTATCTTCGAGGCAAACAAGGCTGTGTCGTAACGGCGACGCATCAGCTTCAGCACCTCGTCGCTGCCCGATTGGAGCGGTATATGGAAATGAGGCATGAAACGCCGGGAGTGGGACACGTATTCTATGATTTCATCCGTCAGCAGATTCGGTTCGATGGAGGATATGCGGTAACGCTCAATACCTTCCACCTCGTCCAGCGCTTTCACCAGGTCGAAAAAAGTCTCACCGGTAGACTTGCCGAAGTCTCCGATATTGACGCCGGTCAATACAATCTCCTTTCCACCTTCGGCAGCCGCCTGACGGGCCTGTTCCACCATGGAAGCAATGCTGCCGTTGCGGCTGCGTCCACGGGCAAAGGGAATGGTACAATAGGAACAATAATAATCGCAACCGTCCTGCACTTTCAGGAAGAAGCGGGTCCGGTCGCCACGCGAACATGAAGGGGCAAACGAACGTATATCCTTCAAAGCGGAAGTATAGGCCTCGCCGGTTTCATGCTTTTGCAGACTGCCCAAGTACCGGAGGAGGTCTTTTTTCTGCTCGGCTCCCAGCACGATGTCCACACCTTCTATCTTCGCCACCGTCTCCGGTTTCAACTGGGCATAGCAACCGGTCACCACGACAAACGCACCCGGATGTTGTTTGACCAGTCGGTGGATAGCCTGACGACACTTCTTGTCCGCCACTTCGGTCACCGAACAAGTATTCACCACACAAATATCCGCTTTCTCGCCCTTGCGCGCCGTACGTACGCCCGCTTCCCGCAAAATTTTACCGATAGTAGAGGTCTCCGAGAAGTTCAGTTTGCACCCCAACGTATAGTAAACCGCCGTCTTATCTTGAAATATATTGGTATCTATCATGAGCTTATAAACACATTTATGCTGCAAATATATACATTATTAATCTATTTTTCCTACTTTTGCACACTCAACTAATATTTGTGCAATGATACAAGAAAATTTTATCAAGTTATACGAACATAGTTTCCGTGAGAATTGGGACCTCCCCTGCTATACCGACTATGGAGAAGACGAAAGTTATACGTATGGTGAAGTGGCACAAGAAATAGCCAAGCTGCACCTGCTCTTCAAGCACTGCCAACTGCGCCGCGGTGACAAAATAGCCATCATCGGCAAGAACAATGCCCGCTGGTGCATCGCCTACATGGCCACCATTACCTATGGCGGTATCGTAGTCCCCATTCTGCAAGATTTCAACCCCAATGATGTACATCATATCGTAAACCACTCCGAATCAACGTTCCTCTTTACCAGTGATGCCATTTGGGAACATCTGGAAGAAGAACGCCTCACCGGACTTCGCGGTGTGTTCTCATTGAGCGACTTCCGCTGCCTGTACCAACGGGACGGAGAAACCATCCAACGCTTCCTCAAACAACTGAACAGTGAAATGGAGAGAAAATACCCGAACGGTTTCCGCAAAGAAAACATCGTTTATACGGACCTCTCCAATGACAAAGTCATGTTACTGAACTATACCTCGGGAACTACCGGCTTCAGCAAGGGCGTCATGCTGACGGGAAACAACCTGGCCGGCAACGTCACTTTCGGCATACGTACCGAACTGCTGAAAAAAGGGGATAAAGTGTTGTCATTCCTGCCCTTGGCACATGCATACGGCTGTGCATTCGACTTTCTCACCGCCACTGCCGTCGGCACGCACGTTACATTATTAGGGAAAGTTCCTTCCCCAAAAATCCTGATGAAAGCTTTCGAGGAAGTGAAACCCAATCTTATTATTACCGTCCCCCTTGTCATTGAAAAGATATACAAGAATGTAATCCAGCCCATCATCAACAAAAAGGCCATGAAATGGGCACTCAGCATCCCTCTACTCGATGGACAGATATACGGACAAATCCGCAAGAAGCTGGTCGATGCACTGGGAGGACGTTTCAAGGAGGTTATCATAGGAGGTGCAGCCATGAATCCGGAAGTGGAAGAGTTCTTCCACCGCATCAAGTTCCCCTTCACCATCGGCTACGGTATGACCGAATGTGCTCCTCTCATCAGCTATGCTCCCTGGAATGAATTCGTCCCGACTTCTTCCGGACGGGTACTCGACATCATGGAAGCCCGTATCTGCAAGGAAAACCCGGACGACAAGCTCGGCGAAATACAAGTACGTGGCGAGAACGTGATGACCGGCTATTATAAAAATCCCGAAGCCACCAAGGAAGTCTTCACCGAAGACGGATGGCTTCGCACCGGCGATTTGGGCATGCTGGACGACAAAAACAACCTATACATCCGCGGGCGCAGCAAGACCATGATTCTCAGTTCCAGCGGACAGAATATTTTCCCCGAAGAGATAGAAGCACGGCTCAACAATATGCCTTTCGTCTTGGAAAGTCTTGTCATTGAACGGAACAAGAGACTGGTAGCCTTGGTCTATGCCGACTATGAGGCCTTAGACTCCTTAGGGTTGAACCAGCCGGACAACCTCAAGACTATTATGGATGAGAATCTCAAAAATCTGAATAATAGCGTGGCTTCCTATGAAAAAGTAAGCCAAATCCAACTATATCCAACCGAATTTGAGAAAACACCCAAAAGAAGTATCAAAAGATACCTATACAACAGTATAGCTGAGGAATAACATGTTGTAAAACATGCAAATAGGTCTCAAAACAGCCGAAGCTCAAAAAAAAATATAAAAAAAGTTGGGGTTTCGAGAACAACATATTCAAAAAGTACATACCTTTGCAACGTTTTAATAAAGCAATTGATTGTATTACGTTTTAAAAGTAAAAAGAAATGAAAAAATTAGTTTTGATGGCTGCAGCTATCGTAGCAGTATCTTTCGCATCTTGTGGCAACAAAGCAGCTAACGCTGAACAAGCAGCTGCAGATTCTATCCGTATCGCTGATTCAATCGCAGCTGTAGAAGCAGCAGCAGCTGAAGCAGCAGCATCAGTAGCTGATACTGTAGCAGCAGATAGCGCAGCTGTTGTAGCTGAATAATTTCAGTACAACAACTCGAGAGAATTGAAAGTCTGACGTGTATAAAAGACACACCAGACTTTTTTTATATCCCATTCTTTCCTCTTTTCCCTTCCCAATTGTTAAGTCTTGGTCTTTTTCCACAAAAAAAGGTATTATATGGCAAATAAATAGTAAGGCATAGTGCTTATACCAAATAAAAGCCGTTACTTTGCATCAACAAAACAATAAGAGGTTTATTACGATCTGCTTTTCACTATGTCTCTCCTCGATTAACCACATTGAGAATTTTCATTTCTGACTACAACTTCCTAAGATTCCTTTATTGAATTATTAATTTTTTATTTTTGTATTTTATGAATATGTACATTGGAAACCTTAGCTACAACGTTAAGGAATCAGATTTGAGACAAGTAATGGAAGAGTATGGAACAGTTGATACAGTGAAGCTGATTGTTGACCGTGATACAAGAAGATCAAAAGGTTTTGCTTTCGTAGATATGCCAGAGGCATCAGAAGCTCTGAACGCTATTAAAGAATTGAACGGAGCAGAATATGTGGGTCGCCAGATGGTAGTTAAAGAAGCATTGCCAAAGAACTAATAGCGCACATCGCTGACAGTAAAGCAAGGGACATAACCTAAATCGGGTTATGTCCCTTTTGCTTTTTCGCAGAATTTTCTTACCCGTGTATGGCAACTCTTATACACAACACTCCCGCCACACGTACAACACCCCACACACATACAACAATTGATGAAACAGTATCGGCCATTGACAGGCTTTACAATAGCCGCCTGATTCAGACATAAGCAAACAAAAAGCCCGGTTTCTTTGTAGGAAATCGGGCTTTCTATTTATAGTGTACTTATTTATGCTTCTTCAGCAACAACTTCAAAAGGAATTTCTACAGAAACTTCCTTGTGCAATTTAACGATAGCCTTATAGTTACCAACTTCTTTCACAGCATCCTTAACGACGATAATCTTACGATCGATGTTGTGACCCAATTTAGCCAACTCTTCAGCAATCTGGATGCTACCAACAGAACCGAAGATAGTACCGGTAGAGCTAACTTTAGTAGCAATCTTCAATGATACGCCTTCCAGCTTAGCAGCCAGTTCTTCAGCATCCTTTTTGATTTTCTCCAACTTGTGAGCGCGTTGTTTCAACTCTTCAGCCAACATTTTCTTTGCAGCCGGTGAAGCAATGACAGCTTTACCAGTCGGGATGAGGTAGTTACGACCGTAACCAGACTTTACTGTTACGATGTCGTTCTTATAACCCAAGTTTACGATGTCTTCTTTCAATATAATTTCCATACTTTCCTCCTCCTATTATTTCATCATGTCAGTTACATAAGGCAGCAACGCCAAGTGACGTGCTCTCTTCACAGCTTGAGCTACACGACGTTGGAACTTCAAAGAAGTACCGGTAATACGACGCGGAAGGATTTTACCTTGCTCATTCAAGAATTTCTTCAAGAATTCAGGATCTTTGTAATCGATATACTTA
>CAJJYX010000045.1 GCA_905197435.1 uncultured Bacteroides sp. | reverse complement strand
TAGCGGTGTAATGGTACCGGTGTATGCATTCGGCCCTGGTGCAGAGGAATTTACCGGAATCTTTGAGAATACTGCCATCTTTGACAAGATAAAGAAACTGCTCAATTTGTAATTTAAAAAATAACTATTTCCTATGCTGAAACACATTTTATTGGTAGGCTTGCTTTCTTTTTCCACTCTCCCTTTGCTGAAAGCTCAGAGCTGTGGCAATGATGAAAAGTATCATTTGCCTTATAAAAATACGTATGTCAAGGAACCGCTGGTCACAGAAAATGAGTATCGTGTGGCTAAACCTGAGACGATTGTGCCGAAGAGCTTCGAAGAAGCCCGACAGATTCTTCCCAATCCCATTTGGGGTGGACATGACAAGGAACTTGAAATGTATTGGAAGGCATGGGAAATAGCTATCGGTAATATCCGTGCTCCTCAAGCCGGTTCGGGTTTTGTCTCAAGCTATTTGGATACAGCCTATAATGGTAATATCTTTATGTGGGATTCCTCTTTCATCCTGATGTTTGCCCGTTATGGTACCCGTTTCTTTCCTTTCCAGAATACGCTGAACAACTTTTACGCCAAGCAGCATCCCGACGGTTTTATTTGCCGTGAAATAAAGGCGGATGGCGCCGATTGTTTTGAACGCTATGATCCTGTCAGTACCGGACCGAACCTGATGCCTTGGTGTGAGATGGTCTATTTCCATCAGTTTGGAGATACAGAACGTCTGCATAAGATATTTCCGGTACTTTGTGCTTATTATAAATGGTTGAAGTTGAACCATACTTGGCGCAATGGAACCTACTGGTCGAGCGGATGGGGAACCGGTATGGATAATATGCCCCGTGTCCCGTCGGAATACAGCCCTATCTACAGTCACGGACATATGATTTGGCTGGATACAAATCTGCAGCAGTTATTTACTGCCAATTTGCTACTGGAGATGGGATTTTATCTGGAACGTTGGCAGGAAATTGAAGAGCTTGAAGACGAAGCCAAAATGCTGGGGAAATATATTCATGACAATCTGTGGGATGAAAAGACCGGTTTCCTTTATGATCAGTATGCTGACGGTACGCTCTGTACAACCAAGGGAATAGGTGCCTATTGGGCTCTGTTTACGGACGTATTGGACTCTGTACAGTTGGATCGCATGGTGAAGGAATTGGATAATCCTGCCACATTCAACCGGAAACACCGTGTTCCTTCTTTGTCTGCCGATAATCCCAAGTACAAGGAGAACGGCCGTTATTGGCAGGGGGGGGTATGGCCGGGAACCAATTACATGGTGATGCAGGGCCTTGTGCAGAAAGGTTACGGTAAATTGGCACGGGAGATTTGCTTGAATCATTATGCCCAGGTATTCGAAGTCTATAAGAACACTGGAACGTTCTGGGAATATTATGCTCCGGAAAGTGCTGAACCGGGATTTATGGCGAGGGATAATTTTGTGGGCTGGGCAGGACTTCCTCCTATTGCCGAGTTGATAGAATTTATTATCGGTATTCGGGGCGATTATGCCAAAAAGCAGATTGTCTGGGATATGAATCTGACGGAAGTAAATGGAATAGAACGTTATCCTTTCGGTTCCGAAGGGCTTGTCAGCCTGAAAGCTGAGGCACGCCGTTCGGCAAGTGATGAACCTCGTATTACGGTAGACTCCAATATCGACTTTGAACTGCGCGTACTCTATGGTGGGAAAGAGAAAAAGATAAATGTGACATCCGGTAAGCATACCTATTAAAGAAGACATCAATCATGAAAAACAATATGTCAAGACGCCAATTCCTGAAGACTGGCGGGCTTGCTTTGGCTGCCATGACCTTTCAGCCTGCTTCCGCATTATCTTCATCCGGGACTTTGAACCGGAGATATGTTTCTTTGCGTCCGGCTGCAGGCAAAAGGTGTTTTATATCGAAAGCTGTGGATACTGCCATTGAAGAAGCAAAGCCTAAAATAAAGGATGAGAAGCTGCGCTGGATGTTCGAGAACTGCTTCCCTAATACGCTCGACACTACTGTCAGATATAGAGTGAAGAATGGCAGACCGGATACTTTCGTCATTACAGGAGACATAGACGCCATGTGGCTGCGTGACTCTTCTGCACAAGTATGGCCCTATCTGCCGTTGATGAAGAAAGAAAAGGAATTGCAGCTGATGGTGGCAGGACTTATCAACAGACAGACTGAATGTATCTTGATAGACCCGTATGCCAATGCTTTCAACGACGGGCCGTTGGGCAGCTATTGGGAAACCGACCATACACAACATATGGTTAAAGAACTGCACGAACGTAAATGGGAGATAGATTCCTTGTGTTATCCCATTCGTCTGGCTTACCATTATTGGCAGTACACGGAAGATACTTCTGTGTTCGACGAGAGCTGGCACAAAGCGATGCTGCTGGTGGTCAAGACCTTTAAAGAGCAACAGAGGAAACAAGGCCTGGGATCTTATAGTTTTACGCGTGACTGTGACCGCCCTACAGATTCTCAGATTAACAATGGATGGGGGGCACCGGTCAAGCCGGTAGGTTTGATTGTTTCTTCTTTCCGCCCTTCGGATGACGCCACGCAATATGGTTTTCTTATTCCCTCCAATATGTTTGCAGTTGTGTCATTGCGCCAATTGGCGGAAATAGAGGAGAGGGTATATGGAAATGCTGCTTTTTCCGGAGAATGTATCGCATTGGCAGATGAGGTGGATGGGGCGATTCACAGGTATGGTACTTTCAATCATCCGGTCTGTGGACGTATTTATGCTTTTGAGGTTGACGGTTTTGGCAATGCACTTTGTATGGACGATGCCAATGTGCCCAGTTTACTGGCTGCACCTTATCTTGGTTATTGTTCTTTTAAGGATGCGATTTATCAGAATACCCGTAAAATGATATGGAGCGATAATAATCCTTATTTCTTTAAAGGAAAAGCCGGTGAAGGAGTAGGGGGACCTCATGTGGGATTGGATTATATTTGGCCGATGAGTATCATTATGAAGGCTTTTACAACGGATGATTCCGGAGAGATACGTGCTTGTTTGAAGCAACTGCGTGATACGGACGGAGGAACGGGATTTATGCATGAGTCTTTCCATTCGGGAGATGCTGCGGACTTTACTCGTTCCTGGTTTGCCTGGACAAATACTTTGTTCGGTGAACTGATACTTAGGACAATCAGAGAATATCCCGACTTATTATCTCAAACCCTATGAAGATAAGGTATTGGTTACTGGCTGTATCATTTGTTTTTCTCTCTTGTGGGAGAGTGGCTGATGATGTAGCGGCAGACTATGGCATTATACCCATGCCGAATGAACTTGCTCCAATGCAGGGAGTGTATATCCTGCAAGGGGAAAAAACGGTGGCTGTTCCTTCCGGGGAAGCCGTGATGAAAGTTTTTCATTATTTAGAGGATGCGCTGAGAAACACTTCTGTAACGCTGAAGGGTATTTCGGAAACGGGAAAGGCCGATATTTGCTTATCTATAGATAATTCCTTGCCCGATGAGGCCTATACATTGGAGGTTTCTTCCGATAGGATAAATATATCTTCCAATGGGACTGCTGCCGGATTCTTTTACGGTGTCCAGTCTTTGTTGCAGCTCATGCCGGCAGCCATTTATGATGGTAACCGGAAATACGAAGAAAAGATAAGGATTCCCGCTGTCTGCATTACGGATGCTCCCCGTTTCCCTCATCGTGGGGCCATGATGGATGTAGGGCGTAATTTCCTGCCGAAAGAGGAAGTGCTGAAGTTTCTTGATCTGATGGCATTCTATAAACTGAATAAATTTCATTTTCATCTGACAGATGACCAAGGATGGAGAATAGAAATAAAGAAATATCCGAAACTGACTGAAATAGGCTCTTATCGTAAACAAACCCAGATAGGACACTCTGATTATTATTTTCCACGGCGTTACGATGGAAAAGAAAAGAGGGGCTACTATACACAGGAAGAAATAAAGGAGATTGTGAAATATGCATCCGACCGTTTTATTACGGTCATTCCCGAAATTGAAATGCCGGGGCATGCATCCGCGGCGCTGGCTTCCTATCCGGAACTTTCTTGCGGACTGGGAAAGACTTATGTGGTGCGTGATTATTTTGATGTTTTTGATGAGGTCTATTGTCCTAAAGAGCATACTTTTGAATTTCTGGAAGATGTATTGACAGAGGTTATGGAACTCTTCCCCAGCCATTATATCCACATAGGTGGAGATGAGTGTCCCAAGAAAGCGTGGAAGAAATGTACCCATTGCCAGGATTTGATGAAGCGGGAAGGTCTGCCCAACGAAGAGGCTCTGCAGAGTTGGTTTATCCATCGGATAGAGCAATTCGTGAACAGTAAAGGGCGTGATATTATCGGATGGGATGAGATATTGGAAGGAGGACTTGCCCCTAACGCTACCGTCATGTCATGGCGTGGCGAAAGAGGGGGCATTGAAGCGGCTCACCAACGGCATAAGGTCATTATGACACCCGGTAAGAAGTGTTATTTGGATTACTATCAGGAAAGTCCGGAATCAGCACCGTTGGCTATCGGCGGTTTTCTTCCGTTGGATACGGTGTACAACTACAACCCGCTTCCAGCCGAACTGGCTCCGGAAGAACAAGCTTATATAGTAGGTGTACAAGCCAATATCTGGGGAGAGTACATACAGACTTCCGAATATTTTGAATACATGGCTTTTCCTCGTTTGCTGGCTATGTCGGAGGTGCAATGGACACAACCGGAACATAAGGACTTCAATTCTTTTGCCCGCAGGCTGGATAGAGAGTTCGGACGGCTGGACTATTGTGGGGTAAATGCTTGTCGTAACTTTTATGAAGTGAATCAGACAGGTGCGTGGAATGATTTCCGGCAGACTTATGAAGTGACTTTGAAAACCTTCTGCCCGGATGCCGATATTTACTATGCAGTGAATGATTCAACGGTCACCACTTCATCTTCCCTTTATAAGACTCCGATACCGTTGGACGAGGATGCAACTATTTACTCGGTGGCTTACAAAAACGACAGGCCATTGGGGAAAGTGACCCGTAAGAGTTTTGCTATAAACAAGGCGACCGGATGTGGCTATACTTGTACCCCTGAAGCTGGATGGGAACACTTGAATAACGGATTCGGGCTGACTGACGGACGACGTGGCTATGCCCGTGACATGCGGCGTTGGATTGGCTTTTATCAGGATAGTGTACAAATAGTCGTGGAACTGAAGAAACCTCAAAAAGTCAAGGAAGTAGCCTTTTCTTCTTTATGGCGGCCGGTAAATGAGATATGGCCGGCCAGAGCGATGAGTGTTTCTCTCTCAATGGATGGTCAGACTTTTATTTCGGTGGGCACTAAACAACTGGCGTATGATTTCACTTTGACAGAAGGTACTCGTTTCCCTGCATCTCTCTCGTTTGCCGAAACGGAAGCAGCATTTGTACGTTTGGAATTATTGAGTGGCGGCTTGTGCCCGAAAGGATATTATCATGAAGGACAGCAAAGTGAGTTGGCAATAGATGAAATAGAAATATATTAATCTCAAGAAATTATGAAGAAAATAGTTATTCTTTTAGTTGTACTGTGGGGCTGTATTCCGGTAACGGCTTTTGCACAGAAGCAGTTTTCTTTCAAGGATGGCAAGTTTGTGGTGGCACAGTTTACGGATTTACATTGGATGCCGGGTTCTGCAAAGTGTGCCGAGACAGCGGCTACCATCCGTGCAGTCTTGGCAGCCGAACATCCGGACATTGCTATACTGAGTGGGGATGTGGTGACCGATGACCCTGCCATTGAGGGATGGAAAAGTGTTGTGGATATTTTCAATGAGGCTAAGATGCCTTTTGTAGTGATGATGGGGAACCATGATGCGGAATACTTGACACGCGATGAAATCTATGATTTCCTCTTGAAGTCTCCCTATTATGTGGGTGCAAAAGGACCTGAAGATATTATGGGATGTGGCAATTGTGTGATTCCTATTTATAGTCAGGAGAAGAAAGAGCAAGTAGTGGCATTGCTCTATTGTATGGATTCCAACGACTATCAGCCTAATAAAATCTATGGCGCTTACGACTGGATTCATTTCGACCAAATAGAATGGTATAGGCAGCAAAGTAAACACTTTGCAGAGAACAACAGTGGTAATCCCATTCCTGCATTGGCCTTTTTCCATATCCCGCTGATTGAGTACAATGAAATCAGAGGTGATGGGAAAACTTATGGCAATGACAAAGAAGGTGGAGTTGCCTCCGCTAATATCAATTCCGGTATGTTTGCTTCCTTCCTTGACATGAAGGATGTCATGGGGGTATTCGTAGGGCACGACCATGATAACGATTTTATAGGAATAGATAAGGGTATTGCATTGGGATACGGACGGGTGACCGGTGCGGATGCGTATGGGGAGCTGACGAGGGGAGCCCGTATCATTGAGTTGTATGAAGGCCAATTCAAATTTGACACATGGATTTCTACTCCTTCGGGAAGGGAAGCTGCCTACTATTACCCTTCAGGGCTGAATTCGGATGAGGAGCAGAGTATGGATTTTCTGCCGGCTACGAAAGCCTCTCCAAAGAAACAGGGGGTGGCATATACTTATTACGAAGGAAAATGCAAGCGTGTTGCCGATATTGCCGCCTGCAATAAAGTGAAGGAAGGGGTGATGAAGAACTTCTCGATTGAAGAAGCAGCCGTTCCGGATCATTTTGCTTATGATTTCCGTACGTTGGTGAAAATTCCTGAAAGGGGAGTATACCGTTTCTATACTTTTTCCGATGATGGCTCTAAATTATACATAGACGGTAAATTGGTTGTTGATAATGACGGTGGACACAGCGGACGCCGCACTGAAGGAAAAGTTGCTCTCGAAGCAGGATACCATGAGCTGCACTTGCTGTATTTTGAGGATTACATGGGTCAGGAATTGGAAGTCGGGTATTCGGGGCGGAATATTTTGGAAACCGTGTTGCCTGATACCATGTTGTTTGTGCCGGATTGAATCAGCGCTGGTAACTCTTTGTCTGGTACTCTTTCCGATATTCATTGGGAGAGACTTTCTTCAGAGCTTTAAACTGGCGGGACAAGTTCTTCAGATTATTGATGCCGACTTGTTCCGCCACATCTGCAATTGGAGCATCACTGGCCAACAGCAATTGGGCAAAGCGCTCCATCCTAAGGTTGAATATGTATTTGTGGATGGACTGCTGGGTGACTTGCTTGAAACGAATCTCCAATAAACGGCGTGATAATGGTACTTGTTTCACTATATCCGATACGGTGATATCGGCCGCTATATTCTGATGGATATATTTCAGAGCGGTTTGGATATGGGCATCGGTGGTAGAATAGAAGTCGGTCGAAAGCCGGTTGATTATATTAACTGGTTGGAGCACCACGTCCTGATAAGCAGCCTCCTCATCATTCAATAGATGCTCTATGAGGGCGGCTGCCTCAAATCCACCCCTTACAATGTTTTGGCTGATACTGGATAGAGGAGGGTCTGAGAGATTGCATATAATCTCATCATTGTCGACACCCAGTATTGCTATCTTGTCGGGTACCCTGATGTTGTTGACTTTACAGATTTCCGTAATGCGGTTACCTTGATTGTCATCGCAAGCCATGAGTGCCGTAGGTTGTGGCAACGACTTTAACCAATTGAGCAAGGGCGGAGCCTCATAAAACCATAAGTCATCAAGGGATTGTTCTTGGTAAGAATAGAAATTGTTCCCAAATCCTTGGGCAGCTATGCATTCATAGAAACCCTCACAACGTTCCTGTGACCATACCGTATCGCGATAACCGTAGAATGCGAAGTTCTGAAAACCTTTACTCAGAAAAAACTCTGCTGCCATTCTGCCGGTCTTGCGGTAATCGCCGGTGATGTTCGGAATATTGCTGAATCTTGATTTATAATCCTGTGCCAACGCGATGATTCCGTTTTCACGGAACAGTTCTACATTGTCATCATTGTCGAATCTGCCGATGATTGCATCTGCATGCCATGTCTTTGCCCATTTCAAGACTCCTTCTATACCATAGCTGTTTTTGTAGGAGGGCGGCATACGGCATACTACCCATGGCTCATGGCTTTTGGAATAGGCCAATACCCCCTTTAGCAGATTGTACGAAAAGGATTCTGTAAAATCGGTCAATAATATCAATCGAATCATAGCAGTTGACTAAATGAACTGATTGTTCCTTATACAAATGTTATCTTAGTTGACAAATATAGGATTTTATTTCTTTTTCCTCAAATCTTTCCCCTCATATTTGCAGATTGCTTCAATCCATTCTTCTTCCAGAGGCTTGGATTCGTGTTTGGCAAGGTCAAAGGCTACCATGATTGAAGTACATATACATTTTGTTTCTTGTGTTTTCGTGTCGATGACGCGTTGGGCGAGATGGAAGCTTTTAGTGCCTATTTCGGTGACGGCGGTTTGTACGGCAATGTGGTCTGAGCCGTAAATCTGTGCAAGGAAGTTTGCTTCAATGTGGACAACAACGATACCGTCTTTTTCCCAATCTACATCCGGACATACGGAAGAGAAATATTCCGTTTTCCCCAAATCATAGAAAGAGAAGTAAACCGTGTTGTTTACATGGCCGAATTTGTCGACGTCATTGAAGCGTAGTTGTATGGGCAGGGTGTGGTTAAATTGAATTTCTTCCATTGTTTTCTCTTAAACTTTGTTTATAATCACTGCAAAAATACTATTTTTGCACATCAATCCGTGAACTTATATATCAAGAAATGATAGAAGACATTAAAAAAGCCTGCCAGGTGATGAGCGAGGGCGGGGTGATTCTGTACCCTACAGATACAATTTGGGGCATAGGTTGTGACGCTACCAATGAAGAAGCTGTGCGCCGTGTATATGAAATCAAGCAACGCTCTGACAGTAAGGCAATGCTGGTGTTGGTCGACTCTCCGGTAAAGGTGGATTTCTATGTACAGGATGTTCCGGAAGTTGCCTGGGATTTGATAGAGCTGGCCGACAAGCCCCTTACCATTATTTATTCCGGAGCACGCAACCTGGCTCCTAACCTGCTTGCCGAAGATGGCAGTGTAGGTATCCGTGTCACAGGTGAGGCGTTTTCAAAACGGCTTTGCCAGCAGTTCCGCAAGGCGATAGTCTCTACTTCTGCCAATATCAGCGGGCAACCGTCACCCGGCAACTTCAGTGAGATAAGTGAAGATATCAAGTCGGCGGTGGATTATATTGTAGGATATCGCCGGGAAGAAACGGGACGTCCGAAACCGTCCAGCATCATCAAGTTGGGTAAGGGCGGAGTCATTAAGATTATTCGTGAATAAAAAAGGAAAAATGGCAGAGGGCAAGAGAGGTTTGTTGCAGCGTTTCATTATCTGGCGCGAAAAGAATATCAAGGAGAAGCAGTTCATCTTGATTCTCAGTTTTCTGGTAGGTATCTTTACGGCGTTTGCCGCACTGATACTGAAGGTCATCATACACTGTATACAGAACTTCCTGACGGACAATTTCAATGCGACGGAGGCCAACTACCTTTATCTGGTCTATCCGGTGGTGGGCATCTTCTTGACCGGATTGTTCGTCCGCTACGTGGTGAAGGACGATATCAGTCATGGAGTTACCAAAATCCTATATGCCATCTCCCGGCGGCAGGGACGCATCAAGCGGCATAACACCTGGTCGTCCATCATAGCCAGTTCCATTACCATCGGCTTCGGTGGTTCGGTCGGCGCGGAGGCTCCTATTGTGCTGACGGGTTCGGCCATCGGTTCCAATCTGGGGAATGTGTTCAAGATGGAGCATCGCACGCTGATGCTGCTGGTGGGATGTGGTGCCGCCGGTGCGGTTGCCGGCATTTTCAAGGCACCGATTGCCGGTCTGGTATTTACGCTGGAGGTCCTGATGATAGATTTGACAATGTCCTCCTTGTTGCCGTTATTGATATCCGCGGTGACGGCAGCAACCGTTTCCTATATTGTGACGGGAACGGATGCCATGTTTAAATTCCATCTGGACGAAGCTTTCGAACTGGAGCGTATTCCGTATGTCATCATGCTGGGCGTCTTCTGCGGATTGGTTTCCCTTTATTTCACCCGGGCCATGAATTCAGTGGAGGGAGTGTTTGGACGGTTACGGACTCCCTACAAGAAACTGATAATGGGCGGTAGCATGCTGAGTATCTTGATATTCCTTTTCCCCCCGTTGTATGGCGAAGGTTATGATACGATAGAATTGTTGTTGAACGGGGCAAGCAATGCCGAATGGGATACGGTGATGAATAATTCCTTCTTCTACGGACATGGCAACCTGTTGCTGATATACCTCATACTGATTATTCTGTTCAAGGTCTTTGCTTCGAGTGCCACGAATGGCGGCGGCGGTTGCGGCGGTATCTTTGCACCTTCATTGTATTTGGGCTGTATCGCAGGTTTTGTATTTTCGCATTTCAGCAATGAAATAGAGATGACGGCTTATCTGCCCGAGAAGAACTTTGCCCTGATGGGTATGGCAGGAGTCATGAGCGGCGTCATGCACGCTCCGCTGACCGGCGTGTTCCTGATTGCCGAACTTACGGGAGGATACGACCTTTTCCTGCCGTTGATGATTGTCTCTGTCAGTTCCTATCTCACCATCATCATGTTCGAGCCCCACAGCATCTACTCCATGCGTCTGGCAAAGAAAGGAGAACTGTTGACACACCATAAAGACAAGGCCATCCTCACGTTGATGAAGATGGAGAATGTGGTGGAGAAGGACTTCGTGACCGTGCATCCCGAAATGGACTTGGGCGAACTGGTAAAGGCCATCTCCGCCTCGCACCGCAATATCTTTCCCGTGACGGATAAGGAAGGAGTACTGATGGGGGTCGTTTTGCTGGACGATATACGGAACATTATGTTCCGTCAGGAGTTATACCATCGTTTCACGGTGGGTAAACTGATGACTTCGGCTCCGGCGCGTCTGTATGATACGGACAGCATGGAGCAGGTGATGCGTACTTTTGATGATACGAAGGCGTGGAATCTGCCGGTGGTCGATGCGGAAAACAAATACTTGGGCTTCGTGTCCAAGTCGAAGATATTTAACTCGTACCGTGAAGTACTGGTACATTTTTCAGAAGATTAAAGCAGGAAAGAATGGAAAAAAAGAACTTGAGAATTGTATATATGGGCACTCCCGATTTTGCGGTGGAGGCTCTTCGTTGCCTGGTAGAAGGAGGTTACAATGTGGTGGGTGTCATCACGATGCCTGACAAGCCTGCTGGACGAGGCCATAAAATCCAGTTCTCTCCGGTGAAGCAGTATGCGCTGGAGCACAATCTTCCGCTTCTTCAGCCGGAGAAGCTGAAGGATGAAGCTTTTGTGGAGGCATTGCGTGCATGGAAGGCCGATTTGCAGATAGTTGTGGCATTCCGCATGCTGCCGGAGGTGGTATGGGGCATGCCGCGGTTGGGTACTTTCAATCTGCATGCATCCTTGTTGCCGCAGTATCGTGGCGCTGCTCCTATTAACTGGGCGGTAATCAATGGCGATACGGAAACGGGCATCACCACCTTTTTCCTGAAACATGAAATTGATACGGGCGAAGTGATACAACAAGTGCGGGTGCCCATTGCCGATACGGACGACGTGGGCATTGTGCATGACAAACTGATGATGCTGGGAGGGCGCTTGGTGGTGGAAACGGTAGATGCCATTCTTGCCGGTACGGTGAAAAGCATTCCTCAAGAAGAAATGCCCGTAGTCGGTGAACTGCGTCCGGCACCGAAAATCTTCAAGGATACTTGTCGCATTGACTGGAACCTCCCGGTGAAGCGTATTTATGATTTTGTACGCGGCCTTTCCCCTTATCCTGCCGCTTGGACGGAACTGCTCCAGCCCGGAGGAGAATCCGTCGTGATAAAAGTCTTCGAGACGGAAAAGATTGAGGAATCCCATCAACTGGCTCCCGGCACCTTGCAGACGGACGGGAAAACCTATATCCGCATTGCTGCCAAAGATGGTTTCGTCGGTATCCGTTCCCTTCAGCTTCCGGGCAAGAAGCGTTTGAAAACAGATGAACTGCTGCGTGGCTTCCGGTTGACGGAAGGATGCACGGTGAAGTAACGGGCTGTAAGTCAGTGGCTTCATGCTGCAAAGCTACTGCACTCGTTTTGCAGTGTTACTGTAACCACTTTACAGTGATGCTGTAATTGCTTTGCAGCGTGACTGCAATGGCTTTGCAGTACTACTGTAACCGCTTTACAGTATTACTGCAGCATGCTTGCTGTGACGTTGCAAAAGGCATGCAGCAAACTTGCAATGTGAGTTTTGTCTTCCAAGGTTAGGCAGACTTGAATCTTTTCTCTATATTTGTACATAACAAAGTTCGTAACTTTAGAACATAGCATTATGAAACCAATCATATCTCCTTCTATTCTTTCTGCCGATTTCGGCTATCTGGCGCGAGACATTGAAATGATTAACCAGAGTGAGGCGGAATGGGTACATATCGACATCATGGACGGTGTGTTTGTCCCTAATATTTCTTTCGGATTCCCGGTACTGAAGTATGTGGCAAAACTGTCGCAGAAACCTTTGGATGTGCATCTGATGATTGTACAGCCGGAGAAGTTTATTCCGGAGGTGAAGGCGTTGGGCGCCCATGTCATGAACGTGCATTACGAGGCTTGTCCGCATTTGCACCGCGTGGTGCAGCAAATTCGTGAAGCCGGGATGCAACCGGCGGTAACGATTAATCCGGCAACTCCCGTTTCCTTGTTGAAGGATATTATCAATGACGTGTATATGGTGCTGGTGATGAGCGTGAACCCCGGTTTCGGCGGACAAAAGTTCATAGAACACTCTCTTGAAAAGGTGCGCGAGCTACGCGAATTGATTACGGTGACCGGTTCGCAGGCTTTGATAGAAGTGGACGGTGGCGTAAACCTGGATACCGGTGCGCGTCTGGTTGAGGCCGGAGCAGATGTACTGGTGGCAGGCAATGCCGTTTTCTCGGCTCCCGACCCGGAGGAGGCTATCCGTGCGTTAAGGAATTTGTAATCTGTCTCTTGGATTGATAATCGACAGCTGGCAACGGCATCCTTTCCTTCGGCTGTTGATGCCGTTGGTAGTTGGTATTTTGTGTGGAGATGCATTTCCACACGTATTCTCTGTATGGGAATGTGGGGTAGGTTTCCTGCTTTTTGTCTTTATTGCAAGCAGATACAGGCATACCGGATGGGGGTATGGAGCAGCGGTGTACCTCTTTTTAGGTGGCATCGGTTTCTGCTCGATGAGTTGGCAGCAGGAGAAGACTGCATTTCCCTTTTCGGGCGAGGCGGCTGTCTATAGAATCTGTATCCGCGAACATCCTGAAGAGAAGGAACGCAGCATGCTGTGCAGGGTTTCCTTGACGGGAGAGATAGGGAAGGATACTGTTACGAATTATTCCCGGAGTCCTTTTTTCCTGGCTTATTTCCCAAAAGATTCTGCTACGGCTACTTTGAGCCGTGGTGATGAGCTGCTGATATATACCCGGCTCGCTCCTCCGGCCAACAATGGCAATCCCGACGAATTCGACTATGCCCGTTATTTGAAGCGGAAAGGTTGCAGTGGTACGGCATACGTGGCTGCTGGCCATTGGAGGAAGACGGGACATGACGTCTCCCGCTCTTTCGGCCGGATAGCATTGGATTACAGGGAGAAAGTGATTGGTTTATACCGAAGCCTGGGCTTCAAGGGAGATGAATTGGCTGTACTTTCCGCATTGACGGTGGGGGACAAGGAAGAACTGAGTGACGATATTATAGAGACCTATTCTGTGGCGGGCGCCAGTCATGTACTGGCACTTTCGGGGCTGCACATCGGGTTTCTTTATGCGTTGCTTTGGCTTGTGCTGTCTCCTTTGTGGAAGCGATGGCACGGGCTGAAGCCTTTCCTGCTTTTGCTTCTTATCTCTTTCTTGGTGAGTTTTGCTTTCTTTACGGGACTGTCCTCTTCAGTGGTAAGGTCGGTTGTCATGTTCTCGCTGTTGGTGCTTGCCGGCTTACAGCCGGAAAAGCCTCTGACGCTGAATACGCTGGCTGCAACAGCTTTCCTGATGCTGCTGTGCAAGCCGGGTTGGCTGTTTGATGTCGGTTTCCAGTTGTCATTCTCGGCAGTTGCTGCCATTGTGCTTGTACAGCCTAAGCTGTATGCCCTATGGAAGGTCGATAACCGTTTCCTCCGATATGTGTGGGGGCTTATGACGGTTTCGGTGGCGGCTCAGCTGGGTACGGCTCCTTTGGTAGCATTCTATTTTTCCCGTTTTTCCACCCATTTCCTGCTTACTAATCTTTGGGCGGTTCCCATGGTATCACTCGTTTTGTATTCGGCGGTATTTCTATTGATACTTACGCCGTTGCCTTTTGTACAGCATCTGTTCGCCGGAGTCGTAGAGGCATTGGTACATGCCCAGAACGAAGTGCTCCGCCGGATAGAACATCTTCCCGGTGCGGCTGTCGATGGCATTTGGCTGGATGTTTGGGGCGTGCTGTCGGTTTATCTCTTCTTTGGAATGGCCTATTATGGATTTCTGCGTCCTACGGTACGTAATGCTTATCTTTCTTTACTGGCATTGCTGGCAGTGGTCTCCTGGCACTCCGGTTCGATGATATCCAATGCTCCCCGGCGAAGTATTGCCTTTTATAGCGTAAGAGGCTGTCCGGTGGTTCATTGCATGACGGACAGCCGTCGTTCCTGGCTGGCATGCGCCGACAGTTTGCCGGATGTGCCACGTTTGTACCGCGCTCTTTCTCCGCATTGGAACCGCCTGCATCTGGAATCTCCCCGGCTTGTTGCCGGCGATTACTCCACTCCCGGCTTATCGGTGCAAAACCAGATTATCCTTTATGCAGGTAAGCGCATCTGCCTTCTTTGTGACGGCCGTTGGGGGAATAAAAAGTCCTTGCGCCCCCTTCCGGTAGATTATTTGTATATCTCCAAAGGGTATCAGGGTGGGGTAGAGGAGCTGACTTCTTTATTTTCCATGGGTATGGTGATACTTGACGCTTCTCTTTCTGATTATTATCAGAATAGGATTGCCAATGACTGTATCCGTTTAGGCATCCCTTATCTTTCTCTTTCTCAAAAAGGTTCTTACCGCATATTGTTATAAGTCATAAACTTTTCGTACTTTTGCCCTTTCAATTTGTTGCAGACGTAAAAACAGTAAATGAATATATGTTGACCAAAGTAATAGAACAATCCAAAATAGACCATTTTGCCAAATGGTTTGACCGTGCAGATAAGATAGTAATTGTTTCGCATGTGGGCCCCGACGGAGATGCCATCGGTTCTTCCCTGGGCTTGTGGCACTTCTTCTGTTCGCAGGGAAAGACGGCAAATGTCATTGTGCCGAATGCTTTTCCCGACTTCCTGAAATGGATGCCCGGAAGCAAGGACATCCTTTTGTACGACCGCTACAAGGAGTTTGCCGATAAGCTGATTGCCGAAGCAGACGTGATTTGCTGCCTGGACTTTAATGCCATCCATCGTATAGATGCCATGGGCGACGCCGTTCTTGCATCTCCGGCAAGAAAAATACTGATAGACCATCATCTCCATCCGGAGGATTTCTGCACGATTATCATTTCCCATCCGGAGATATCTTCTACTTCGGAACTGGTTTTCCGCCTGATTTGCCGTATGGGCTATTTCAGTGACATCTCAAAGGAAGGGGCAGAGTGCATTTATACGGGCATGATGACTGATACCGGCGGGTTTACCTACAACTCCAATAACCGGGAAATCTATTTCATTATCAGTGAACTGTTGTCGAAAGGCATTGACAAGGATGCGATTTATCGTAAAGTGTTCAACACTTATTCTGAAAGCCGGTTGCGCCTGATGGGATATGTGCTGTCACAAATGAAGGTTTATCCGGACTATCATGCAGCCTTAATCTCCCTGACTAAAGCCGAACAAAGCAAGTTCGACTATGTGCGTGGAGATAGTGAGGGATTTGTGAACATTCCTTTAAGCATCAAAGGGGTGGTGTTCTCTTGCTTCCTGCGTGAAGATACTGAAAAGCCGATGATAAAGATTTCTTTACGCTCGGTCGGTACGTTCCCCTGCAATCAGCTGGCTGCCGAGTTCTTTGGTGGAGGCGGCCATTTAAATGCTTCTGGCGGCGAATTTTATGGAACGATGGAAGAAGCCCGCAAGGTTTTTGAGCAGGCTTTGGAGAAGTACAAGCCATTGCTTAAAGCCAAAGGATAAAAAAAGTTCAGTTGTAAAGGTTAAAAGTTACGAACTTTCTACTCGTAGCTTTCAACTTTCAAGGAAATCAGATACTTTTGTACGAAATTACTAAATAATAGAAATGAAGAAACTTACTTTATTCTTTTTAGCCTTACTTGCAGCTTGTTTTGCCTTCCAGGCATGCGATAATTCCAAGACTTATGCCGAAATGCTTGAGGACGAAAAAGATGCTATCAAAGCATTTATCAAAGACAGCAGCATTGTCGTTATTTCCCAAAGTGAGTTCTATGCGCAAGATTCGACAACGGATGTAAGCAGGAATGAATATGTGCAGCTGGCAAGCGGAGTCTACATGCAGATTGTGGATAAAGGTTCGACGAACCCTGCGGATACAATAAAACCGAATGATTTGATTCTGGTGCGGTTTATGGAATATGGGCTGATGGAGCAGGCAGTGACTTTATCTAATTTGAATGAACCGACTGTCGTAGACGAATTCAGATATACTGTTACTTCTTCATCTATCGCAGGACTTTTTACCCAAGGATATATGCTGATGGCTTATAGCTCGTCTGCTGTCCCTGCCGGTTGGCTGGTGGCTTTGAGCTATATTCGCGACGGGGCGCATGTCAGGCTGATTGTTCCTTCCAAAATGGGTCATACGAGCGCCATGCAACAAGTATATCCTTATTATTATGATATACATAAATTCCAAATTTGGAACTAACCGATAAATTTTAAATCATTAACCTATGACTCTTATTAAATCTATCTCTGGAATCCGCGGAACAATTGGCGGGGGTGCCGGCGAGGGATTGAACCCGCTTGACATCGTGAAGTTTACTTCTGCTTATGCTACCTTGATCCGCAAAACGTGTACTGTAAAAAGTAACAAAATCGTAGTAGGGCGTGATGCCCGTATCTCCGGTGAAATGGTCAAGAATGTAGTGGTCGGTACCTTGATGGGTATGGGCTGGGATGTAGTGGACATTGACTTGGCTTCTACTCCGACTACCGAGCTGGCCGTAACCATGGAAGGTGCCAGTGGAGGTATCATTCTGACTGCTTCGCACAATCCCAAGCAGTGGAATGCTTTGAAACTTCTGAATGAGAAAGGTGAGTTCCTGAATGCAGCCGAGGGACAGGAGGTGCTTCGTATTGCTGCTGCAGAAGAATTCAGCTATGCTGAGGTCGATCAGCTCGGTTCATATCGCAAGGATTTAAGCTACAACCAAAAGCACATTGATAGTGTACTGGCGCTCGAACTTGTAGATGTGGAAGCTATCCGCAAGGCCGACTTCCGTGTAGCCATCGATTGTGTAAACTCGGTGGGCGGTATCATTCTGCCGCAATTGCTCGAACAGCTTGGCGTTCAGCATGTGGAGAAACTTTATTGCGAACCGACCGGTAACTTCCAGCATAATCCCGAACCTTTGGAAAAGAACCTGGGTGACATCATGAACCTGATGAAAGGTGGCAAGGCAGACGTTGCATTTGTTGTAGACCCTGACGTAGACCGCCTGGCAATGATTTGTGAAGACGGCAAGATGTATGGTGAAGAATACACACTGGTTACTGTTGCCGACTACGTTTTGAAGCATACTCCGGGAAATACGGTTTCTAACTTGAGCTCTACCCGTGCTCTGCGTGATGTTACTCGCAAGTATGGACAAGAATATTATGCTTCTGCTGTGGGCGAAGTGAATGTAACTACCAAAATGAAGGAAGTGGGTGCCGTTATCGGTGGCGAAGGCAATGGCGGAGTAATCTATCCTGCCAGCCATTACGGACGTGATGCTTTGGTAGGCATTGCGCTGTTCTTGAGCCATTTGGCACACGAAGGTAAGAAGGTGAGCGAGTTGCGTGCTACTTATCCCACATACTTCATGGCAAAGAACCGTGTGGACTTGACTCCTGAAACGGATGTAGATGCTATTCTTGCTAAGGTGAAAGAACTATATAAGAATGAAGAAATCAATGACATAGATGGTGTAAAGATTGACTTCCCCGACAAATGGGTTCATCTGCGCAAGAGCAATACGGAACCGATTATCCGTGTTTATAGTGAGGCTGGTACACCGGAAGCTGCCGAGGAAATCGGCCAGCAGATTATGAAGGTAATTGAAGAATTGGCTAAATAGGGCTGATTTTAATAGCTACTATAATAAGTAAGTGTGTCAAAACTAAAACTTACTATCGTTCTGCATGACAGAATGATATGTTTGTCAGAGTTTTGACACACTTACTTTTTTAAGTGACAGTGTTCTTAACCGTCAATATTCCCCGTATAGTCTCAGCCTGCCGCGTAGCGAGTGTATCTCCTGCTGCATCTTTTCCATCTTTGCCAGCAGATGGTGGATGGCATCGATTCCTTCCATATTGATGGAAAGGTCGTAATACATACGGCTGTACCGTTCCACGTCTGGCAACTCGGAGAAAGGCAGATAACGTTTTCCGTCCTCCTGTTCCACATCTATCAACCCACTTTCGCACAGCATATCAATAAAAGTGGGTTCTATATGACACTTGTCACAATATTCGCTGATGACAATCCATTCGTTCTGCATAGTCCGTTCTCCTTTCATTAGTTCATACTTTGAATTTTGCGGAACATCTCTTTCTGCTGTTCCGTCAGATTTGTCGGCAACTTCACGGAATAAGTTACGATGAGGTCACCAAACTGTCCTTCTTTCTTATATACGGGGAATCCCTTACCTTTCAGGCGTACCTTGGTCCCGTTCTGAGTTTCGGGTTTTACCTTCAGTTTCACCTGACCATCCAAAGTATCTACCAACCGGTCACCACCCAACAGGGCTGTATAAAGGTCAACAGTCACATCTACATACAAATCATCTCCCAAACGTTTGAATACCGGGTCGTCCGAAATCACAAATGTGATGTACAAGTCACCCGCAGGACCTCCGTTGATACCGTTACCACCGTAGCCCTTCAGCTTGATGACCTGTCCGTTTGCCACACCGGCCGGAATGGTAATGCGCACTTGTTTGCCATTCACCGTCAATATTTGCTTATGGGTCTGTGCGGCATCACGAAGCGACAGGTTCAAATCGGCATGATAGTCCTGTCCGCGGAAACCGGCATTGGCCCCACCTCCACCGCGGGTACGATGACCGAACATCTGTTCGAAGAAGTCAGAGAAGCCACCGGCATTGCTGCCCGAAAACTCCTGACCGTCGGAAGAATACCAATACGTACCGCCTCCGTCCGTACCAAATCCCGCACCGGAACCTCCAAAACCGGCACCGCCAAATCCC
>CAJJYX010000044.1 GCA_905197435.1 uncultured Bacteroides sp. | reverse complement strand
CCTCCGCCAGTATTGGCAGCGCCTGGTTCCGCCGCGGCACGCTGGACGTCAATCAGGTCATTGGTGATACCACTGCGGTGCGCCTGAATGTAATGGGCGAAAAAACGCACGATGCCGGACGCGACAAAGTCAAAAATGAGCGTTACGGCGTCGCCCCTTCTGTCGCTTTTGGCCTTGGTACAGCGAATCGTTTGTATCTTAATTATCTGCATGTCACCCAGCACAACACGCCAGACGGCGGCATTCCGACCATCGGTTTGCCGGGTTATTCTGCCCCATCTGCGGGAACAGCGGCTCTGAATCATTCCGGAAAAGTTGATACTCATAACTTTTACGGCACGGATTCCGATTACGACGATTCGACCACCGACACCGCTACCATGCGTTTTGAGCACGACATCAACGATAACACCACCATTCGCAATACTACCCGTTGGTCGCGCGTAAAGCAGGATTACCTGATGACGGCGATTATGGGCGGGGCGTCGAATATTACCCAGCCCACCAGCGATGTGAATAGCTGGACCTGGTCACGCACGGCGAATACCAAAGATGTGAGTAATAAAATTCTCACCAACCAGACCAACCTGACCTCGACGTTCTATACCGGTTCTATCGGTCATGATGTCAGTACCGGCGTGGAATTTACCCGTGAAACGCAGACTAACTATGGCGTTAATCCGGTGACGTTACCGGCAGTGAATATTTATCATCCTGACAGCAGCATTCATCCCGGCGGCCTGACGCGCAACGGCGCAAACGCCAATGGTCAGACGGATACCTTCGCAATTTACGCCTTTGATACGCTGCAAATCACCCGTGATTTTGAGCTGAACGGCGGGATCCGTCTGGATAATTATCATACAGAATATGACAGTGCCACCGCCTGCGGCGGCAGCGGACGCGGTGCCATCACCTGCCCTGCTGGCGTGGCAAAAGGTTCTCCGGTCACCACCGTCGATACCGCCAAGTCGGGCAATCTGGTGAACTGGAAAGCCGGGGCGCTGTATCACCTGACGGAAAACGGCAATGTCTATATTAACTATGCCGTTTCCCAGCAGCCTCCGGGCGGCAACAACTTCGCCCTTGCGCAGTCTGGCAGCGGTAACAGTGCCAACCGCACCGATTTTAAACCGCAAAAAGCCAACACCAGCGAGATTGGCACCAAATGGCAGGTTCTGGATAAACGCCTGTTGCTCACCGCCGCGCTGTTCCGTACTGATATCGAAAATGAAGTTGAGCAAAATGATGACGGAACTTACTCGCAATACGGTAAGAAACGTGTCGAAGGCTATGAGATATCCGTGGCCGGGAATATCACTCCCGCGTGGCAGGTGATTGGCGGCTATACCCAGCAAAAAGCAACCATCAAAAACGGCAAAGATGTTGCCCAGGATGGTTCCTCATCGCTGCCGTATACCCCGGAGCACGCCTTCACCTTATGGAGCCAATATCAGGCAACCGACGATATCTCTGTTGGCGCAGGCGCACGCTATATCGGTAGTATGCATAAAGGTTCAGACGGCGCGGTGGGAACGCCAGCGTTTACCGAAGGTTACTGGGTCGCCGATGCCAAACTGGGGTATCGGGTTAATCGCAATCTCGACTTCCAGCTAAACGTTTACAACCTGTTTGATACCGATTACGTCGCCTCAATCAACAAGAGCGGCTACCGTTATCACCCGGGCGAGCCAAGAACCTTCCTGCTCACGGCCAATATGCATTTCTGATTCAGATGTGGGGCGCAGGCCCCACTTTTTGGAGAACTTGTATGATGTACCACATTCCCGGCGTGTTATCGCCACAGGACGTCGCCCGGTTTCGCGAACAACTGGAACAAGCCCTGCGAGCCGACCTCAGCAACTTATGGCAAGCCTACCAAAATAACCTGCAAATGCTGAATCTGGAGCGCCAGAACCTCGTCGCCGCAAAGGAAAACCATGAGATTGCCATGGAACGCTACATGCTGGGGAACCTTTCCGGTATCGAAATGCGCGAAGCACAAAAAAGCCTTCTGGATGCGGAAGAACGCATTCTATCCGCAGAGTATGATACCAAGTTATGTGAGATTTCCTTGCTGCAAATCAGCGGGAAAGTGGCACGCTATATGGAATAGGCAAAAATAATCCGTACGATTATCCGAACTGAAGCCCAACAGAACCTATCAATACAGAAAAGCCGTTCCGGAGATAACTCCATGAACGGCTTTTCTGTATTGTATAAATGACTTATTATTTACTGCAATTCCAAGGCTTCAGTTGCTTGAAGAAGTCATTGCCCTTATCATCTACCAGAATGAATGCAGGGAAGTCTTCCACCTCAATCTTCCAGATGGCTTCCATGCCGAGTTCGGGATATTCCACGCATTCGATGCTCTTGATGTTGTTCTGTGCCAAGATAGCGGCAGGACCACCGATAGAGCCGAGATAGAAACCACCGTACTTCTGGCAGGCATCCGTCACTTGCTGGCTACGGTTACCCTTAGCAAGCATAATCATGCTACCGCCGTGGCTTTGGAAGAGGTCTACATACGGGTCCATACGTCCGGCAGTAGTCGGTCCCATGGAGCCGCAAGCCATTCCTTGGGGAGTCTTGGCAGGACCGGCATAGTAGATGGGATGATCCTTGATGTACTGCGGAAGGTCTTCGCCACGGTCCAAGCGCTCTTTCAGCTTGGCGTGTGCAATGTCACGACCCACGATAATGGTTCCGTTCAGAGACAAACGGGTGGAAACCGGATACTTGGTCAGCTCCTTCAGGATATCGGCCATCGGTTGGTTCAGGTTGATTTTCACCACATCGCCTTCACCGGCCTTACGAAGTTCTGCCGGAATCAACTCACCCGGATTGCTGTCGAGTTTTTCAATCCAAATGCCTTCCTTATTGATTTTACATTTAATGTTGCGGTCGGCAGAGCAGGAAACGCCCAAGCCCACGGGACAGGAAGCGCCGTGACGCGGCAGACGGATGATGCGTATATCATGAGCTAGATACTTACCGCCGAACTGTGCTCCAAGCCCAATCTTATGAGCTTCTTTCAACACCAGTTTTTCCAGTTCCACGTCGCGGAAAGCGCGGCCGAACTCATTGCCGGTAGTAGGCAGGTTGTCGTAGAAGTGGGTGGAAGCCAGCTTCACTGTCAGCAGGTTCTTCTCGGCAGAAGTACCGCCGATAACGAGTGCGATATGATAGGGAGGACAAGCAGCCGTACCCAGCGTCTTTATCTTCGAGATGAGGAATGGAACCAATGTTTCGGGGTTCAGGATGGCTTTTGTCTCCTGATAAAGATAAGTTTTGTTGGCAGAGCCACCGCCCTTGGTCACACAAAGGAACTCATACTCCATACCTTCCGTAGCCTCAATATCAATCTGTGCCGGAAGGTTACACTTCGTATTCACCTCATCGTACATGGTAAGGGGAGCATTCTGGGAATAACGCAGGTTCTCTTCGGTATATGTCTTGTAAACACCCAGTGAGAGAGCTTCTTCATCACAGTAGCCGGTCCATACCTGCTGTCCTTTTTCACCGTGAATGATGGCAGTACCCGTATCCTGGCAGAAAGGAAGTACCCCTTTGGATGCCACCTCTGCATTGCGCAGGAAGGTGAGTGCCACGTATTTATCGTTGTCGCTTGCTTCGGGATCGCTCAAAATCTTAGCAACCTGCTCATTGTGCGAACGACGCAACATGAACGATACATCGCGGAAAGCCGCATTGGCCATTGCCGTCAAACCTTCTTTTTCAATCTTCAGGATAGGTTTTCCTTCAAACTCGCTTACTGACACGTAATCTTTCGTAAGCAGATAATACTCAGTAGTATCTTTCCCTTTCTCGAACATGGGCTGATACTTGAACGGAGGTGTTGTTGCCATAATTACTTGTATATTTAATGTTTAAAAGTGATTCGGGTAATAAAGGCAGCCCACAACTGCCTTTACAGAGCAAAGGTAAAAACTATTATTGAAATAATTCTTTAATTAGAGTAAAAACGCAACAAATCATAATTAATTTCCAGATATACGTTTCAATCGCCCTATCAGTTCATCCCCCAATGCTGTTTTCACCTCTATATGTTTCAGCACAGCCATGACAAATGGATTGCTCTCAAAGTCACCGCGCACCTGCTCGAAGTCGAGTTCCTTCTCGAGGTGCGAGCCGTCGGCGCCGAATCCCGTCATGGAAGCCAGTGAAAATTCCTTCTTGGCATCCTCATACACCATGCGGTCGAGACCTACCACAGCTTCTTTCCATTTTTCAACAATGTGTATTACGTCTTCTGCCGTTATATTCTCCGGCTTGATGCCATAAAACCCTTCCAGCTTCTCATACGCCCACGTCCATTCGTACGTGTAGTAATTACCGTGCATCTTCTCAAACTCGGCATTGATATGCTTCAAGCGGTTGACTTTACCGAATTCAATGCCATCTATCAATGCATCTATCTCACTTTTCGGGGCAATCAGTCCGGAAATATCCACCCATTCGCCACTGCCAATGGCAGTATCAGGCTTCAGGCGGGCGCGTATTTCCTCATCACTCCGGAAGTCAATGCCTTCCAGGCGTTTGATGACAGAGTTTCCAAGGAACTTATGAATGGCTATTTCATAAAAACGGATACCTTTCACCAAAGCCGAGTTGCGTATCTTTGCGCTATGGAAAGAGTAGATGTCCGACAGCTCGCCACTGGCATGGCGCAGGTTCAGCAACGTTTCCCGTCCCTTGAACATCTTCTGTACGGTGTAGGGGCTGAGAAGATTGTAGTTGATGCAGTCCAGCTTATTCGGGTCGGTGCGCCCGTCACGCTTCGGCCACTTTTGGGCATCACGGATAGTGCCCACACTGCGCAGGTTGACACCGGGCACAAGATAGGTGGTGTTATTCTGCTCTATCAAGTAAGAGAACGGCAGGTTCGAAGTATCGGAATGGTTGACATGGCGCCCCATCACCAGTGAAAAGGCCCCTACCCTTGCAGGCCACAGTATGTACGAATCGGAAGTAGTCTTGGCGCCACGCTCCAACGTTCCTTGATGAATGGGACCCAACTTATACATGTGGTTGCTCTGGTTTGACCCCGAACCGGCATTCATGAACGAGAACATACCTGCAATCAGCAATGTAGACTTATGATGTGTCACCGTATAAGGTCCGGCAAAGATGGCGCATGCCTCACCGTTCTCTCCCTGGCAATTGCTGAAAAACAGCGAATCCGAGGCAGAATAGTTATGTCCCAATTTGCATGCCTGCCCTACGAAACAGCGGCTCAACATGGCCCCATCATCTACATGGGATCCGGTGGAGATAATAAAATCATCGCAAATCACTCCATGCCCGATGTGCACCGGTGCCAGCTCATTGCTGTTGATACTCCCGTTGTACAAACGGCACGTCCCGCAGATGCGGCAATAATCTCCAATGCGCACATTCTTAATGGAACCGGTGTTCAATATCATCACATGATTCCCGATGCTGCCTACAGCGGAAGCATGCTTATTGGAATAAAAATCAGTGATTTCCTTCATCCGTGCAATCAGTTCCGGACGATGGCGGTAAAGCGCCAGTATATAGGCCTGGTGTGCAGAAAGCTTATCATTAATCAGCACCTCGCGGCCTCCCGTTTCATTCAAAACAGATACCTCCACCCCGTTACCGAACTTCGACACACCGTCTACCAGAATGATGTCCACATTCTCGATGAAGGTGTCATGCCCGATTTCATAATTGGCAATGTAGTTCTGGATATTCTCAATGCAACAGTTATCTCCCACCGTTACATTATGAAGCGTCACATGCCGCAAGCCGGAATGCTTCTTGATTCCTCCCGGCAACATAAATTCTGAATGGAACACTCCCAAACGCACCTCGCCCGAAAAACGGGTATGATGCACAAATTCCGTTGAAAATTCTTCTGCAACGGTTACTTTCCCCCAATCATCAGCCAGACACGACTGGCTCTTCAACCGGAGAACTTCATCTTCGGTCAGTTTTCTATAACCCATAATTATTAATGATTAACTTTATTCCTCTTCTTCGTAGGTCTGATAAAGGAAATCATTATAGGGGTACTTCTGCACGTGCAATTCCTTCACACGCTGATAAACCACACTCTTCAGTTCCTCCATATTGATCTTTTCGCGGGCAGAGATAAAGAGGCAGTTATCCTCCATCTTAGCCATCCACGTCTTCATCAGCTCTTCGAGTGTCAAGTTTTCCTTGGTTCTGGGGGTAAGGTCGTCAGCCGCTTTCTCTATATAGGTATAAGCGTCTATCTTATTGAATACAAGGACCATGGGTTTACCGGCAGCACCGATATCCGCCAATGTCTTGTTCACAACTTCTATCTGTTCTTCAAAATCCGGATGAGATATGTCGACGATGTGTAACAGCAAGTCCGCCTCGCGCACCTCGTCCAAGGTAGACTTGAAAGAATCCACCAAATCCGTCGGCAGCTTACGGATGAAACCGACCGTATCGGACAGCAGGAACGGCAGGTTCTCAATGATTACCTTGCGTACCGTGGTATCCAAAGTGGCAAACAGCTTGTTCTCTGCAAAGACTTCACTTTTCGAAAGCAACGTCATCAAAGTAGATTTTCCCACGTTGGTATATCCCACCAATGCCACGCGAATCAAACGCCCGCGGTTCTTCCGCTGCGTAGACTTCTGCTTGTCAATCTCAGCCAACCGCTCCTTCAGCAATGACATGCGGTTCAGGATAATACGGCGGTCCATCTCCAACTGTGTTTCACCCGGACCGCGAAGCCCCACGGAGCCTTTACCGCCGCCGGCACCGGAGCCACCGCCTTGGCGTTCCAAGTGGGTCCACAACCGTTGCAGACGAGGAAGCATATACTTGTATTGCGCCAGTTCCACCTGCGTTTTCGCATTGGCTGTCTGTGCACGCATGGCAAAAATATCGAGAATGAGCGAAGTACGGTCCAATATCTTGATCTTCAACTCCGCTTCAATGTTACGTATCTGTTTCGCAGAAAGCTCATCATCAAAAATCACCATACCTACCTCACGTTCGGCTTCTTCTTCACTCCGGATATACTCTTTTATCTCTTCCAGCTTGCCCTTGCCGACGTAAGTCACCGAGTTCGCCTGATCCAGCTTTTGCGTAAACCGCTTTACTACTTCCGCCCCGGCTGTCTCAGCCAAGAATGCAAGCTCATCCAGGTATTCATTGGTCTTGCGCTCATCCTGAGCCTTTGTGACAAGACCTACCAATACCGCTGTTTCTGCCTGCACTTCGGAGATTACAAATTCTTTCATAGCCATAGTTTCTATTTCTATACCTTATATATATGTATGTATATTATGTATTGTTGGTTCTTGGCAGCAAATATAAATAAATTTAGCGGAAGCACCTTAAAAAGGAAAATAAAATAAAAGGGAGAGTGAATCCTATTTGTAATTCACCCTCCCCACATATAAGCTGTCGTATCACAGGATACAGTCAGGAATTAGTTGTTCAGATACAGTAAAGTAGTAGCCTTGAGAACATATTTAAGTTCCGCGCCACTGTTATCTATATTAAAGAAAAGTGCTCCCAAATTAAACACTTTCTCTGCATCGTTGTAGCTTCCCAACGGATAAGCAGGAAGATTATTGGAAAGATTTCCATAAACAGAGCCAAAAGTCCCCCAATCGTTATCGGCTTCAGGTCCGACACCATTTATCATTCTCCATCCCAATTTGGTGACAGTGATATAATATCCGCCGGGATAAGTCTCACCGTCCAACTCGATATAGGGAGGAACAAAATTGTCTGCAAGCAGCCCACCTATGCCGAATAAAGCTCCAAAGTAGGAGTTGTCATAAGGACTCATGAAACGGTATCTGTCAAAGTCAGGATGCTTTTCAACCGTAATGCCGGTCAACTCAACGCCGACAGCGCCAAATGCCTCAAACATATTGTCTACCAGCATGGCATCAGTACTTACCACTTCCCAAACCAATGGGGATATGGCATTGATCGTCAGATTTGTAATGCCGTACGGGGTACTGTCTACGGCAGTAAGGGTCAATGTATAAGGGACATCGCGCTCCATATTCCGGTAAGCCACCGTTATCTTTGACTCCGTCGCACCATCGGCAAAGCTTACTTCAGTGGGAACCGTGAAGATACCGGCGGCATTCTCACCGGGAGTAGCCGTTATTTGTGCAGTAGCAGCTCCCGAGCTTACAGTGCGGAACACACTAACCTCGAAAGACCCCGATGTTTCAGCCAGCGTCATGCTATTTGACTGACTGGAAGGGAAAAAGACACCTTGCCCGTCGGCAGCGGCACCGGGATTCCAGTCGGTACCGTCTGAACAAGCCGCCATTGCCAGGCCGCATACAGCCATGACCCAAAACAGTTTATTGAATATCTTATTCATATACAAATTCTATTAAAAGTTAGTTCATTGGTTAATTGTTGCCCGGTGCAAATGTCCCTATCGGAGTAGGACGTTGGAGGATAGCACCGGACGGATCCGGATTGTTCATTCCCTGAAGGGCGGTGTTCGAATCCACTTCGGTCTTAGGAATCATCAATGTCCAGTTGGGTTTCACGCCTTTACAGTTTATCTTGAAGTGATCTTCTTTAAAATTAGTACCCTCATAATGCTGAATGACATCCGGTTTCAGACGCTTAGCCGTGGGAAATGCAGTACCTTCACCCCAGAATTCGATACGCATCTGCCTCAACACCTCAAGCTGGAGGCTCCGCAAATCACTCGTACTGAAATTATAATCGGGCTGGCGGTATTGCTTCACAAAATTATCCAACAACAACACACCTGCCGCCACACTTTGGCTGGCACCTACAGCTTCGGCCTCTATGAGATACATCTCTTCCACACGCATCACAGGAATATCGGCAGGCGCACCCACAGAGTAAGTTTTATAGTCACCGCCAACGGGGCGGAACTTCAATGAAAGATAATCCGGCTGTTCGTCCAGCCATGCATCACCTCTTACCGACTGGTAAGCATAGGTAGTTCTGTCCGGGTCAAGGTAAGAATACTTACGGAAATCAGTGGCAGGAACCGTCTCGTAAAGTGAACGCGCAATCTGGAGTTTTGACAAAGAACCATATCCCCAATCCGCCTCATTGGAGATGTGACCGATAAAGTTGGCAAGGTTACCCATATTGGAAGCCGTGGGATGAAGATACCACATCCATGCAGAAGTAGCCGTATTGAAACCCGTATCGGGGTCATGCCACTGCGATCCGTTCATAGGTGTTGCTCCCGATTTGTCAATAGCTTTGCGGGCATACTCGGCGGCCTTGGCAAACTGCCCGTCCCACATATAAACTTTGGCTTTCAGTCCATATACTACCGCCAGGTCCGGAAAGTTCTTGGATGTGGGTGTATAGTCCTCCAAACCGATTTCAGCCTTATCCAAGTCGGCAAGAATGAAATTCACCAACTCTTCACGAGGTGCGCGAGGATTACTCTTCGCAATGTCATTAGTGGTTTCCTCTGTCACAATGGGCACAGTCAGCCCCAGGACCTTGCTGCAATCGGTATAGATGTTTTCCACCGGTTCGAAAAGCACCATCAGCATATAATAGTCAAACGCACGGAAAGCATGGGCTACACTTCCAAGTCCACGCATTTCATCGGTAATCGCAGGATCGGTGACATCAACGGCTGCAATTACATCATTGGCCGATTTAACGAACTTATATAAAGTAAAGTATGGCAGGTATGAAAAATAACTGTTATCACTCATACCGTTGTTGGCATTGAAGCGCCACCACCAGTCATACCCGTATGTCGTAGCTACGACATCACCCAACAATTCCGTTTGAGCCAGCATCAATGAGGGATAAGCAAGGTCAGTCTCATGAGTCTGGTTTCCATACACCAGATACCCCTGCACCATTTGTGATGGCAAACCGTTAAGCGAAGCCTCAAGCGCTGTAGCCGATGCACCAATCTGTTCGGAGGTTGCTGTAGAATCTTCGGGAAAAACCTCTTCTATACAGCCGGTCAATGCCGTGGCCGATACTACCATGGCCGAAAATAGTCTGAATATATTCTTCTTCATAATCATTGTAATCTATATGTTAGGTTTAGAACTCAAATGACACACCACCGGAGATGGTACGCATCGGTGAATAATAAGTAGCGTTGGTCGTCGCGTCATATGACTGGCGCGGGTCGAACCCCTTACGCTTGGACCAGTAGAAAACATTTTCTGCCGACATGTACACGCGCAATGAGCTGATGGCCATTTTCTTTGTCCATTTGGAAGGCAATGTGTAGCCCGCATTTATATTCTGGATATTCAGGAAGCTGGCATCCGTCAAGAAGCGCGTAGACATCGACCCTGAATACTGGTCGTTCATCTGGAAACGCGGGATATTGGAATTTGTGTTCTCAGGAGTCCATGAGTTCAGCAAATCCTTATGGTAGTTGTAACCGGCCGTACCATACGGTGACGACATGAAGTAAGCATACGTACCATCATACTGTTTACCGCCAAGCTGGTAAGTGAAATTAATGCCGAAGTCCACGCCATATACTTTCAGCTTGGTACCGAAACCACCATATACCTTAGGTGCTGAGCTTTCCTCTGTGATGTAATAGTCGGCCTCGGCATGATTCGTAGTCGTCTCACGCCCGGTGATATTGCCCGCCTCGTCCTTGACATTCTTATAGAACAAGGACTCACCTTTATCGCTCACTCCGGCATATTCCTTCATACGCCATGTAAACATGGACAAGTCTTCACCAATAAAGAAGTTCCCGTTAGAATAACCGTTATATCCTTTTCCGCCGGCTGTGTACTCGGTAGTAATCAATTTATCGGGGTCGAGCATCGTAATGCGATTCTTCAAGGTAGAGATGTTCAGGTTTATGTCCCATGTAAAGTTACGTGTATCGAAGATATTCACATTGAAATCCAGTTCAATACCGCTGTTCACCATATCGCCTACGTTATCCATATAGGAAGAATATCCCAATGAGGGAGCCACGCTGAATGAGAACAGCATATCCGAAGTCTTGCGTCTGTAGTACTCTATGCTACCGGTTACGCGATCCCACAACCGGAACTCTGCTCCAATATTGAAGTTGGTATTGGTTTCCCAAGTAATGTCTTTAGTACCTTTAGTATAAAACGAAGTACCGAGGTTGTTATTGGAATTGATAATATTAAATCTATCCGTATAACGGAAATCACCGATATTGTCGTTGCCTTGCGAACCAACGGAAGCCTTCAGTTTCAATTCTTGTACCCATGATGCATCAAACCATCTTTCTTTGCTGATGAGCCATGCACCGCCCACCGACCAGAATGTACCCCAACGGTGATCAGGATGGAAACGTGAGGAAGCATCACGGCGCAAAGAAGCAGAACCGAAGATGCGTTCGTCATAGTTGTACTGCAGACGGCCGAAGAAGCCTTCATTGTTACGGCGTTGCTTATAGGAAGAAGCATTTTGTCCGTCAAGAATGGCCCCATCCAGTTCCTGGTTTTCCTGAGAGAACATCTGCGACTTACTGGCAGCCAAGTAGTAATAGCGGTAATCATAATATTCGTGCCCCAAAAGGATGTCGAAATTATTGTCGCCAAACGAGCGGGCATAAGAAACGAGTTGCTGCAGGTTGTAGTCATAAATACGTGTATGATACTTGCTCACCGTACCTCCGGTGGAGTCAAACTGTCCATAGTAAGGATTGAAAACGTAGGTATAACGTGTCTCCTCCAAGTTGAATGTACCATTGAATGTCACCTTCAGCCCTTCCATAGGAGTTATGTCTACAAAAGCATTGCCGTTAACGGCATTTCCTTCAGTGTTCCTGGTATTGAGTTTGTTGTCCAAAATAGGATTGGCATCAGCGATAAAAGGGCGTTGCATACCTGCGTTGACGCCACTACCATAGTCCATCATTCCGATACCGTTCTTATCCATCATAATGCTACCGTCGGCATTGCGCACGTAGGCGGGATAGATGGGAGCCATTTGGGTGACGAATGCCCAGATATTAGCGGTTGAACTGCTGGAGCCGTTGTTTCCCAACGAGTTGGTATCAAAACGTGCGTATCCTATATTACCACCAATCTTCATCCATTTCTTGGCCTGATAATCAGCTTTCAAACGACCTGTCAAACGTTTCAGGTCCGAGCCTTCGGTAATACCTTCATTTCCAAGATAACCTAAAGAAATATAGAAAGAGGATTTTTCATTGGCCGCGCTCACCGAGAAATTGTATTCCTGACGCATACCGGTACGCATTCCCACATCTTCCCAGTCATCCGGAGTAAGCAGATAGTCGCGTCCTTTATAGCTCACTGTTCTACCCAATGTAGCGTTAGGATTGAGTTTGCCGTTCTGGCCGATGAGGAATTGTCCCTCGGGAACCGTATATACATTGTATCCCAAGCCACCGTTGGTTCCAAACAAATTGTTGTTTGCCTCGAGCCATGCAGCCTGGTCGCTCATACCCATCTGATTTTTATAGTAATTCTTCATTGCGCCATGGTGCACCTCGTAGTACATGCCGGGATTATCAACCACGTCATATTTCTGCAATGCACGGGTGTTAGCACCCCACTTGGCATCGAAAGTCACCTTGGCCTCTCCCGACATATTGGCTCTTTTGGTGGTGATAATAATTACACCATTGGCACCACGCGCACCGTAAAGCGCATTCGAGGCTGCATCTTTCAAAACCGTCATTGACTCAACGTCGTTAGGATTGAGGTTATTGATATCACCGCTATAAGGAGCACCGTCCACAATAATCAAAGGGTCATTTTTTGCATTGAGCGAACTGAAACCACGAATCTTGATGGATGCCTTTGAACCCGGAGCACCGTCATTGGAGGTCAATGTCACACCCGGCACAGCCCCTGCCAAGGCATCGGTAACATTCGTCACCTGCGACTGCTCCAGCTTTTCGGCACCAATCACCTTGGCCGAGCCCGTAAATGCCGATTTCTTTGCAGTACCGAAAGCCACAATCATAACCTCGTCAAGAACCTCCGTATCAGACCTCATAATGATTTTTACATTCGGTTTGACAGCCACCTCCTGAGTTTGCATACCAATATACGAGATTATCAAAGTCTTCGCGGAACTATATTATTGGCATTGTGCTGATAATAAGAAAAATACAAGTGACCCCAAAATCCTGCAAAAACAAGGGATGTGCCCATAGAAGCTATTGTAGCTATACCAACAATGAATGCTACTCTACTTGTGTGGTACCATTTGCAATAGTAACATTCTGATAAATAGTGATTTGACACTTTACTTATATATTATATCCATAGTGTTTGAACTTCTTTCTTCAAATGCGGAAGCCACTTTGTCAATATCTATCATTTGAATATTTTTTGTCATTTGTTGACTTGTGTTGCTTGTCTTATTTCTGGGGATATACAACTTTATGTAAACACTATTCAATAAATAGAAACTGTCCAACTCTGAAAAGCTATATTATCTCTATTCTTAATAGGAATAATCGCCTGTTTTTTTCTATTTAAAATAGAGAATGACTATATTTGCTGTACAAAATACCAATGAGCCTATGAAACAGCTTTTAAAAGATATCATAATTGACCAAAAGTCTTTCTTATCAAGTAGAAAGAGTGTAATCCGTAGATTTCCAGAGAAATACTTGAATAATGAAGAGGTTATTATCATTTCAGGAGTTCGCCGTTGCGGTAAATCAGTATTGCTTCAGCAAATACGTGATAGACTTCCCCAAAAAGACTATTTCTTTAATTTTGATGATGACCGTTTGGGGCATTTCACTGTAGAAAATTTCCAGCAGCTGTATGAGGTATTTATTGAACTCTATGGAGAACAAAACTATTTCTATTTTGACGAGATACAGAATGTTATAGGATGGGAATATTTTGTGAAACGGTTATATAATTCCGGGAAAAAGGTCTTTATAACTGGTTCCAATGCCCGGATGCTAAGTAAAGAACTGGGAACCTACTTGACTGGATGTTATATTGCAATAGAGCTTTATCCTTTCTCGTTTTCTGAGTTTTTGCATTTTCATAAGCAACAACATTTGTTGGGAGATATTTCCGGTACAGTAGCGCGAGGAGAAATACAGTCGGCTTTTAATGCTTATCTAAGGCAGGGCGGCTTCCCTCTTTATTTAAAGTCTGAGGATGGTATCGTCCTAAAAACATTGTATGACAATATTCTATATAAGGATGTTATGGTCCGTAACCAGATTGTGAACGAACGTGAAGTGAAGGAACTGGTCTATTATACAGTCAGCAATATAGGGAAGCCTCTTACCTACACTTCATTAGCCAAAGTGATTGGAGTTAAAAACCCCACAACAGTAAAAAACTATTTGGAATATATAGAAAATACATATTTACTCTTTTCCTTGTCAAAGCTCGATTATTCAGTCAAGACTCAACTTCGTAATCCCAAAAAGATTTATGCAATAGACAATGCCCTGGTATCTCGCTTAGGTTTTCATTTTTCAGGTGAAGAAGGACGCTTATTAGAAAATATGGTCTATATAGAATTGCGCCGCCGGGGTGGAGAAGTCTTTTATCACAATTCTGGAAATGCGGAGTGCGATTTTGTGGTTCGCGATGGCTTTCGCGTCATGCAAGCAATTCAGGTTTGCTATTTATTGGATAGCCTTGGTACACGTGAGAGAGAAATCCGTGGTGTCCAAGATGCCATGGACACATATCAACTTTCAGAGGGGTTAATAATTACAAACAGCCATGAGGAAGAAGTGAGATATGGGGATAAACTGATACGCATTCTGCCAGCATGGAAATGGCTAAATGCTTCATTTAACGCCAGTTCGACAAATTGACTTACTTTTCATATTTATCGAACTGACGTTATTTACATGATTCAGGCAGGATTATTTCCCTGCAAGATTCAAGGCATCGTTGTAGTCTGTCTCAGCCAATGGAATATCCCAAGTCCACTTGTTGGCTCCGTCTGCAGGGATTGTTTTCGCAATAGAGATATGGGCATTGCCACCGTCAGCAAAGCCTTTGCGCACAACCGGGCGATTCCAGCGTTTATAGTCGCTCCAAGCAAAGCCTTCTCCCCAAAGTTCCAGCTCGCGATAATCCATGATTTCATTCCAAAGCGCGTCTCCCGTCTTAGTACATGTATATTCGGGATTACGTCCGGAAGTCTTGTTCAAGTCCACCAAAGCAGCTTGAGCAGCCGGTTCGTCATGCAGGAAGTAGCTGGCTTCCGCTTCTATCAACACCATTTCCGATGAACGGATGAAAGGCAGGTAGCTTACCCCCGGAGTGTCGAATACGTAGAACTTCAGCTGTCCGCCCAAATACATATAACCAGCTTGGTAAGGGGCCTCAAGTCCACTTACTGCCATTTTTTGGCAATAGGCTGCCGCATCTTCCCAAAGTTGGTCTGCAGCAGCTTCACTGCCCATTCCCAAGATGCCATAAGACAAATCCATAGCAGAGCCATCATTGAAGTTATATCCGGGGAATTTGTCCTCCGTCAAGAATAGTGCTTTACGGGCATCGTTGTTGGGAATACGGTTAATCAGTTCACGACCAATTGCACCTGCACTGGTCTGCTGGGTGCTTGCGTAGTATCCGTTGCAAGCAAACTGAACACCATAGCTCCAATACCAGTTGTTTTCTTGCGAGCCGCCAAAACAACCGAAAATCCACTCGCCTGTCGGGTTGCAGAATCCCGCTTGGTAGTCGGAGTTTGACATCAGAGGATAGTTCTGGCGAGCCAGTTTCGCTTCAGACAATGCCTTGGTATAATCCTGCTTTGTGAGGGCTGCACGTGCATAGACAGCATGGGCTACATTTATGTTCGGCATCCAGACCTCCGCGGCTTCACGATTCTTCCCGCTTTGAGTATATAAAGAAATGGCATCATCCAGGTCTTTGTAGATTTGAGTGTAGGTTTCTGCCAATGTAGAATAAGGCATGCTGCCTGTTGATTCGTCCAGGCGAAGCACCAGTCCTTGCGAAGCCCCATTGTTGGAATCCTGCCAGCGCCAACAGTAATAATGAGCCAGTTTCTCGAATGCGTATGCCCGGAAAGTCAGTGCAGAGGCTTTGATGAAAGCCTTGTCTGCTTCAGTTCCGTCGGCATCGTCAATATTGGCAATAATAGTGTTGGCATTGCCTATGATAGTGTAATAATAGTACCATGCATAAGCGTCATAAATAGAGTTTGTTTGTGAATGGAACTCTTGATTGTGAATAGGAGACCAACCGGATGCATAGAGGTTGAAGAGGTAGTTCTCGCTCGGGTAGTTCTCATAATGAGCCATGATGTTGTTTTCGCCTGCAAATCCCTGACCGAAAAAATACTGCTGCGTAGTCATGATTTTGGCAATGCCGTTCAATGCTTTTGTTGCATTGGCTGTTGTGCCTACTGCATCACTGGCACCTGTAGAGCTGGTCGGGGCAGTGTCCAGAAAGTCTTCTCCGCAAGAGGATGCCGTTAACGACATTCCAACAAGCAAGCCACCAATAAAAACTTTGTTTATATAATTCTTCATAATTTCTTTCTTTTTAATGTTTAACTCCTTAGAATTTCACTGTAAGGCCAAGGTTATACACCCGGGCAGTCACGTATGTATTGTCCGAACCTCCATTAAATGAATATTGCGGATTCAAGCCCTTGCGTGCCGTCACTGTGAAAAGGTTTTCGATGCCACCGGTCAGTGACAGTCCTTCCAACTTCATACTTTTCAGCCAACTTTTCGGCAAACTGTAGGAGATATTCAAATTTTTGAATACCAGGTAAGATGCACTTGTCAGCCAACGATCGCTGGTGTCATTCAATTCCGATGACTTGTAATAATCCACGCGAGGAGTTCCGTTGGGATCGATGCGGTTGGCCGATGTTTCTGTCATGCCTGCCGGGGCTTCCTTCCAAGAATTCAATATGTCTTTGTGATAGGCACTGCCGGAAGCTCCCGATTCAGAAACACGCATCAGGCTGCGATAAGAACCGTCATAAGTCTTGCCGCCCAAAGAGTAGGTAAACAGCAGGCTCAAGTTCCAATTTCTCCATGACAGTGCAGAACTTACCGAACCATAGACTGTAGGAAGCACGCTGCCTGCCCAGTCGCGCTTGCCATAAGCAACAGCCGTCGCATAATCTGTTCCATTGATAGTGGCCAATGCGCCAGCTTCGGCAGCTTTTTCCTTTTTCTCCGGATCCAAGGTATAAAGTGACGTACCGGTCATTTGGTCTACCCCCTCGAAGTGGTAAGTATAGAATTCATAGATGGAATGTCCTTCGGAATAGTTTTGCATTCCGTGCAGAATATCTTTTCCATCAGGCAATTTCACGATTTTGTTTTTCAGGAAAGTCGCATCCACGCCTACATTCCATTTCCAGTCATTCGTGTTGATGACATCAGCATTCAAGGAGATTTCCCAGCCACGGTTGGAGACGGAACCGATGTTTTTATATTGTGTCAGGTTCATCGGGGCAGTGTCCGGATCTACCCAAGGATAAGAACCGGCAGAAAGCGGCAGGCGTACTTCAAACAGCAAGTCTTTGGAACGTTTGTCGAAGTAACCAATTTGGAAGTTAAGGAACTCGAACAAGCGGCCTTCTATTGCCACGTCCACTGTTTGCGTTGTTTCCCACTTGATGTCGGGTGCCGAAAGTGACTGTTTTAACAAAGCAGGCGAGCCGGCGTTCTTGTCAATGTTGTAAAGTGCCATGTAACCATATAAGCTGACTCCCATATTATTGCCGACTTCACCGTAAGAAGCACGCAACTTCAGCATGTTCACCCAATTCACGTCTTGCAAGAAAGCTTCGCGCTTCATGTTCCAACTGGCACCTATGGAATAGAAGTTACCCCAACGGTTGTCCTTGTGGAAACGTGAAGAGCCGTCACGACGGAATGAGCCTTCCAGGAAATAGCGTTCGTCATAATTGTACTTCACGCGCGCCAGGTAAGATTCCAGCTTGTCTTCATCATCACTGCCACTGTAATAAGAGTTATTGAGAAAATTGCCCATTGTGAGGTTGCCGTCCACAGCCATACCGGTATTCATGCCGTAAGTATATTTGCGTTCCCAACTATAGCTCTCATGGGCCGCCATAGCTTCCACGTTATGTACTTCGGCGAATTTGTAAGTCCAGTTCAGGATTTGCTGTAGGGCCACAGACCTGAATTGATAAGCATAGCTGGTCAGGCGTCCATTATTTGTTGCGCCATCACCAATTTCAGGATTATCATACTTTTTATTATTTGTCGTACTGTTGTTCATGTCACCTTTCACGGTCAGTGACACCCCGTAAGGAAGTGTAAAGGTCGCGAAAGCCTGTCCGCCCAATACATTACGCACACTTTCCTGTTTGTCGTACAGCATTTCATATGCGATGTTCCGGTTGCTCAAATAAGGGGAAGTGGTGTCGTAAATTTTATTTCCATCGGCATCCAGTTGATATGTACCGTCGGAATTATGCATGAAGACAGGATATACCGGTGCCATATAGCGGGCTACATAGAACGGGTTGGCATAGTAGCTGCCGGTTGCATTGTCATTATAATTACGCTTAGTCCAAGAGCCGGTGAGGTTTACGCCTCCCTTAAACCAGTCATTCGGAGTATAGGTGGTGTTGATACGGCCGGAAAAGCGCTCATAGCCCGTGGTTTTCACATATCCTTTTTCGTTCAGATAGCCCACAGAAGAATAAACATTGTATTTTGGTCCTGACGTGGCACCCGATAAGTTGTATTCCTGCCGATGTCCGTTACGCTCAATGGCATCTTGCCAGTCAAGGTCATTGTAACCCGAAAGCCTTTTGGCTGTCAACTTACCGTTTGCATCGAACAAAGCTGTGTCTGCGGCATCATAAATATTGCGTCCGATAGACTCTCCAATAAGATGTTCCGTAGCATAAGTACCGGCTTCGCTTGCACTCATTCCGTTATTGCTCATCATGGCATTTTTCTTGGCCATCCAGGACGTTTCCATCCAGCTGTCAGCACCCAGACGTTCGTACTCACCGATACCTCTATTGTAGATGCCTTGATTTATCTGCAGCGTAATGCTCGGCTTGTTTGTGTTACGTCCGCTTTTGGTGGTGATTATCACAACTCCGTTGGCTGCCCGATTACCGTATAGTGCCGCAGAGGCGGCATCTTTCAGGATAGACATGCTCTCAATGTCGTTGGAATTCAGTTCAGCCATATTGCCATCAAAAGGAATGCCGTCTACGACATACAAAGGGTCAGATGCTTCTGATACCAAAGTACCGAAACCGCGGATACGGACACTGGGAGCAGAACCCGGTTCGCCATACGTGTTGTTTACCTGCACGCCCGGAGCTGCACCTTCAAGTGCACCCGTCACACTGGTAGTAACGCGCTTCTCTATCTTTTTATTGTCGACGACTGAAATGGAGCCGGTCAGCGATTCCCTTTTTGCAGTACCATAGGCCACTACGACAACCTCGTCCAACAGCTCTGCATCACTCTTCATTAAAATTCTTACATTCGGCTTGACAGCCACCTCCTGAGTTTGCATACCAATATACGAGATTATCAAAGTCTTCGCGGAACTATATTATTGGCATTGTGCTGATAATAAGAAAAAT
>CAJJYX010000043.1 GCA_905197435.1 uncultured Bacteroides sp. | reverse complement strand
TTTGCGTCTGGGGCAGCTTTCGCGGCTCTGCAGGCTGGGCAATAAGGTTTCTTCCTATACTGCGAAACATCATACAATCTCTATCTAATTGAAAATTAAACAGTTATTTCTGTTTAATTAATATCAGGTAACGATTTAGAAACGAGCGAATTACAATATTCTGTTTTCTTTTGCCTCTGTCAAAGAACGATTCTTTCAATGCAAATATACACTTTACTTGTGACAAAAGCAATCTTTTTCTACATTTAATCGACTTACAGTCAGCCTTAAAGAGGGTATCTGGTCTCATTCCATCTTCTTCCTCAAAAATAACATAGCAGTCTAAATTGGTTTATGTATGGGATAGGTCTTGTTCATTCGATCCGGTAGACTACTATACATAAAAGTATAAAGGCGAGATACGACAAGGAGATGCCATGCTTTTGTGTAAGGGGAATCTCTCTTAGCTTATCGCAGACCATGTATAGCTAAGTGTTTTGAGAATAAACAGTCTGTAAAAAACGGAAAGACACCGATTATGGGCCGTATCACCATCAATGGAACCCAAGCCGGTTTCAGTTGTAAGAAAGAAGTGTCCCTCGCTTTGTGGGACGTCAAAACCAACCGGGCCAAAGGCAAGTCCGAGGAGGCCCGTACACTCAATCAGGAGCTTGACAATATCAAGGCGCAAATCACCAGGCACTACCAGTACATCTGCGACCACGACAGTTTTGTTACAGCCAAGAAAGTCTATAACCGCTATGTCGGCTTCTCAGAGGAATGCCACACCCTTATGAACCTTTTCAGGGAACAGCTGGAACCGTATAAAAAGAAAATCGGCATAGAGAAAGCCGAAAGCACCTACTGCGGTCTGGTTGCCGATTACAAGAGTCTCCTGCTTTTCATGAAAAGCAAGAAGAATGCAGAGGATATTGTCATCGAAGAACTTGAGAAATCATTCATCGAGGATTACTACAACTGGATGCTCGGTACATGCGCTTTGGCAAACTCCACTGTCTTCGGGCGTGTCAATACCTTGAAGTGGCTGATGTATATCGCGCAGGAAAAAGGCTGGATACGGGTTCATCCGTTCGCATCATTCGAGTGTATGCCCGAATACAAGAGGCGTTCTTTCCTTTCCGAAGAGGAACTGCAAAGGATAATCCATATAGAACCGAGATACAAACGCCAGCGTGCCATGCGCGACATGTTCCTGTTCATGTGCTTCACCGGTCTTTCCTATGTGGACTTGAAAGCCATAACATACGATAATATCCATACCGACTCCGACGGCGGTACATGGCTGATGGGCAACCGTATAAAAACGGGAGTGGCGTATGTCGTAAAATTATTGCCCATTGCTATCGAACTGATTGAAAAATATAGGGGTACGGATGAAAAGAAAGACTCCCCGAATGTGTCTTTCCGGTAGGTGAATACAATGCCATGCGGCTCAGTCTTGGAATCATAGGCAGGAAATGCAACTCCGGGGCGAGGTCACCCCGCACATCGGACGCCACGCATTTGCCGTTCTGGCCATACTCAAGGGGATGCTGCTGGAAACTCTTCAGAAAGTGTTTGGGCATAAGTCCATCACATACGTCCTGCGCATCCATTCACTTGTCCGGCGCAGGCGGGGCAATCTTTTTCTGGAAGTCGCCCATCTGTACGACCAGCGTGCTGACCAGCTTTCTCAACTCCTAATACGCGCTTGTTTCAATAATTGTCAGTTCCATACTAAAATTCTTTTTAAGATTCTGAATATGCGACAAAGTAACGCACATCCTATATCCTTTCCAAACAGATAATATCAGAGTCTTCCGTTGGCGTGCATTGGCGTATCCAACGTTAAAAGAGAAGGTCCTTCACCTGCATCCATGCGGCAACGGAACTTCCATTCCCTTACTTGTTTTCCATAAATTTATAGGATTAATTTCTGGTGCATGATATTAATAGTCATTATTCTGTCTGCTTTTTTTGCTTGCATAATTGCAGCTAACAGTTATCTATTCCAGAACGCATTGTTATGGAAAATGGCAAGCTGTTTTGTTGGTTTATGGATATTGTGTATGATAATTACCGTCTTCGTTTGTCGTAAACTTGAATGCTCTAATTAAAACAGTACGGTTGTCATGCTTTGTGTGTTTTATTATAAATATTATGAATTATTTGGAATTGATATGTAATATAGATAATTTTGCAGTCGGGAAATGGTTTCGGGAGGTTTACGCCTTCCGAATGAAAAGGGAACCCGGTGAAAATCCGGGACAGTACCCGCTGCTGTGAGTCCACAAAAACGGACATCGAACTTTTGCCACTGGTGTAATACCGGGAAGGCACGATGACCGGGACGAGTCAGAAGACCTGCCATGACCGGAATGAGATTTACACCTGCGGGATATACGGGTCGTAATCAAATAAGGAATAGCTCATCGGCCATTCAATATTTGAAGACAGACATATTCCCGTTCGTGTAAGTCCGCACGAACGGGAATTTTTTGTGTTTGTTAATAATATGTTTTACATTAAAATGAGTGACCTATGAAAAGAAAATTACGCTTTCTGGCAGGTGCCTGTCTATTTACCGCAACCGCCTTGTTCTCTGGCTGTAGCTCGGACGATGACTTTTTGATGGACCCGGTTGATTCCGGAACTTCGCAAACCCGTGCTGTGACAAATTCGGACGGTACTTTAACTATCACTTTCGATGATTTCGATCCCGGCATGTTAGCAGGACCTACCTCGGCCGGAGAAAATCTTTATTCGTACCAAGGGTATCCTCAAGTAACCACCATTTACGACAATACTCCGGAAGAATATCTCTTCCTTTCAATGTTTAATACTGTAGGTGGAAGCACAGAGTATTCCAGCGGCGGCATCGCACTTTCCAACTGGAACATCCGCTCCAATCAGTCGGGAAATACCGGAGACTGGTGGTATTCTTATCTAAACCAATGTTCTGTCTATAACACTGCGGTGGAAGCGGAAGGACAGAATAAGGAAGCCGGGCACAGCGGTTCCAATTTCGGTGTCGTTTACGGATATGTGGATGCTTACAATCAGGCATGGATGGCTAAACCAGAATTTTATTTCAATGTTCCCCGGAAATTGGTCGGCCTGTGGATCTGCAACACCTCATACACTTATGGTGTCATTACTTATGGTAATCAGTTCGGTTCTACGGGGGTAGCGACTCCTCTGAAAGAGATGAAAGGGTATTTCCAAGTGAATCTGGAATGTTATGATGCGAATGGCGGTCTGATCCGCACTTACAAACGTCTTTTAGCCGATTATCGTAACGGCCAACAACAGGTTGATCCTATCACGACATGGGATTATTGGGAAATCAATGCCGAAGGGGTGCAAAGTGTGAAATTCAACTTCGAGGGTTCGGATTCGGGAGCATACGGTTTGAATACTCCGGCTTATATCTGTATTGATGATATCACCATACAATAAAAAGAATACAAGGATATCCCTTCTGTCGGGGGTATCCCTGTTATTTTTCTAAAATCCACACATCATGCATCGTTTTCACTATTTTATTATTTCTGCCTGTATGCTGTTCACCTCCTGCAACAAGGATGAAGTCATTACCGAAGAAGTAGGAGGACAACCTATAATAGAACTTGACAGCGAGACCGGTATTTACACGGTCAAGGTCGATCACGAATTGACTATCGCCCCGACATACCAGAATGTTGAAGATGCTCTTTTTGCTTGGACGATAGACGGTACGCTGGTTTCTTCGGGTCCGTCTCTTCAACGTACATGGAATGAATGCGGGGATTTTTATGTCAAACTAAGAGTAGACAATGCGGAAGGCTATGCCGAAGAGGAACTGAAAGTAGAAGTGAAAGAACTCACCCCTCCGGTCATCTCACTGGCACTACCTTCGCAGGGGCTAAAAGTCGTCCGGAATACCGATTACACATTTACTCCCGATATTCAGCATTCGGATGTCGAAGGGTTCAAAATCGAATGGGTACGGGAAGGAAAAATCGTTTCCACCGAGAATACTTATACTTTCAATGAAAAAGAACTCGGTGTTTATACGGTGACAATCAACGCTTCCAATATAGATGGGACAACAACGAAAGACGTAAGCGTAGAGGTCGTGGAAACGATGCCCTACGTTGTCAAATTCCCGACCCCGTCTTACCTGCAAACATCCACGGACAGGTACACTTTTGCCGACCGTCCTGTTTTCCTGCGTCCGTTGTTGGAGTATTTCGACAATCCCCGTTTTGAGTGGAGTGTGGACGGTCAGGTCATGGAAGGAGAAGTGGAACGCATGTTCAAGTTCACGCCGTCCGCACCCGGAGAATACACCGTCTCCTGTACTGTGTCGGAAGACACACCGACGGAAAAAATAAGCAGGAATATCGACAAAGGGAAAACGGCTGTCACTGCCACCGTAAAAGTCGTTTGTGTGGACAAAAAGGAACAAGACGGCTTCCGGGCTTCGGGAAGTTCCAAGCTCTGGAATAAAGTCTATGAATATACCCCAGCTCCCGGCCAATTTATCAACGAGACGAGCACGATAGGCGGTATGACCGGCAACGAAACATCCCCTGAAGCGGCTGTCGCATGGGCAACACAGCGTTTGAAAGACAAACTGCACGTCTCTTTAGGTTCTTTCGGGGGTTATATCATCGTCGGCTTCGACCACAGTATTCCCAATTCGGGTAACCAATATGATTTCTGTGTTCAGGGGAACGCCTTTGACGGCAGTTCCGAACCGGGTATCGTATGGGTCATGCAAGATATAAACGGAAACGGATTGCCGGATGACGAGTGGTACGAACTGAAAGGATCTGAAGCAGGCAAGGAAGAAACAATACAGAATTTTGAAGTGACCTATTACCGTCCGGAAGGCAAAAAAATGGATGTCCAATGGATCAGTTCCGACGGTAGAAACGGCTGGGTAGACTATCTGTCCGCTTATCATACACAAGACTATTATTATCCGGCTTGGATTTCGGAAAACAGTTATACCCTGACAGGCACTTGTCTGGCCGCCCGCAACACCCAAGATTCTCAAACCGGTTATTGGGATAATCAGAGTTATGACTGGGGGTACGTGGATAATTTCGGAAACGACCAGATAGAAGGCGGCAGTACGGTGGATGGAAGCGGACAAAGGAACGGTTTCAAAATTTCCAATGCCATCCATGCCGATGGAACGGAAGCCAATCTGCAATATATTGACTTTATCAAAATACAATGCGGTGTTCTGGCCAAAAGCGGCTGGCTGGGCGAAGTTTCTACGGAGGTATTTTCTTTTGAGGATCTAACCAAATAATAAAAATTACAAGTATGAAAATTTATTTTCTTCCCATGCTCCTATCCTTGTTCTTTTTGGGAGCGTGTGACAAAAACGATGAAATTATACCTGAAGATGCAGATGAAAATTTCATCACATCGGTCGTGATGACCGTGGACGGGAAATCGTACACGGCCGACATTACGGACAATACAGTAACAATAACCGTTCCCTATACGGTATCGCTGAACAACGCCGAAGTGGAATTCAAGTACACAACTTCTGCAACAATCATACCTGATCCTGAAACGGTAACGGACTGGGATAACGAACGAACCTTCCGGGTGACATCCTATAACGGAGATGCCCGCGAATATACCTATAAGGTCGTGAAAAGCGAGATAGAATCTGACGGAGATGTGGAGTTGAAGACCACCGAGGAGGTAGCTTCTTTTGCCGCAACCAAAACAACCGTTGTCAAAGGGAACCTGATTATCGGCTCTGATGCGGAAGAGGCAGAAAAAATCACTGACATATCTGCATTGGCATCTTTGAAAGAGGTTACTGGCAACATTGTCATTCGTAACAGTTACAACGGTGCAGACTTGACAGGGTTGGATAATATCGTTTCTGCCGGAGGTTTACAGGTAGGTTCGACCGATGTCGCCTCGAAAGCTACGGAACTTCACATGATTTCCATGAAAGCATTGGAAACGCTCTCCGGAGACATATCGGTATATAACGACCAAGTGACGTATGTCCTATTCGAGAAACTGGCAACTATTGAAGGAAGCGTGATGTTCAATGCGTCGTCGTTACAGAGTTTTGAGTTTCCGGTTCTGACTACTGTAGGTCAGGATCTGAATCTTCAAGGACTCAATGAAGAGAACACAGCAGCCGGTTCGATTGCGTCTTTGGAAATACCGGAACTGACAAGTGTCGGAGGGGTCTTGTCCGTAAACAATCTTGCCAAGCTGACTTCCATGAGCTTCCTTAAGCTGAAAGAGACCGGTGGCCTTGATTTCCATACCGTCCCCGTGATGTTGGAAACCATCAACCTTCCGGAAATCGAAACAGTAAACGGAAGTATTATTATGGAAGCCAATATGGAAGCTCCTCCTACCGGTAGTTTTGTTCCCCAACGAAATGACGTGCTTCAGGCTTTCGGTGGAATGGACAAACTGACAACGATAAAGGGACAGATAAAGATAAAGAATTTCACGGCACTCAAACAACTTCCCGACTGGAGCAAGATCACCACACTTGGAAGCATCACGCTGGATTATCTTGAAGATGTGAGCGGAACACTGCTGTTGCCGAACGCCCGATTTGAAACCTTCGGAGAAACAGCGCCCCAGATTGAAATTATAAACAAGGTGCAGCTCTCCAAAATTGAAACAGCCGAAGATTTGTCAAATGTAAATTTTGTCATCACCAGTCTCACGAATAATAAGTTCCCTGAAATCACGTTCAAGAATATCAAAGACTTCACTTGTAAGCCAACCACCAACAATACCGATTATACCATATCGACAATTCAACATGTATATGGAAATCTAAATGTGACAGGCCAAATGCGAAGCAATGCCAAATTTCCCGACTTGGAAATCATAGATGGATATGGATATATCCAAATACCCATGTTTGCTTCAATCACAATGCCAGTCTTGAAAGAAGTGGGAGGACAGTTCTATTTATCTGGAAATTTTACCAGTTGTAACTTGCCCTTACTATCCAAAGTTTGTTGTTCAGCTTCTCCTGTATATTATAAAGAGGGAGAGGGTTCGTTAGCAATATCTTTACAAAGAAAATCGCTGGATATTCCGGAATTGCTTCACGTAGGAGGTGAAGGGTTGTTCGTTAATAAAGCAACAGGCATTACTTGTGATAAATTACAGACTATAGATGGTACGCTACAGATAAAAAGTGCGACTTCTCTTTCTCAGGAAACACTTTCCATGGAGAAGTTGGAGACCTTGCATGGGGTTGTTTTTGACGGTTTGACGAAATTTACCGACTACACTTTCTTCGGCAAGTTTATAGAAAACGGAATGATTACGGGGGAAAGTTGGAGCGTGACGAAATGTGGGTATAACCCAACCTTCCAAAATATGAAGGACAAACAATATACGCAGCAGGATTAAACCTTATACCTTAACCAGAGTACCCGTAATGATTCGGGTACTCTTTTTTATCCGAATGACAATGAGCAGAACAATACAACGGATTTGCCTTTTTCTTTTCTGCCTGCCAGTTTTCGGCAGTTGCATGAAATGGGATTACGGAGAGATGGAAGATTTCTCTGTATCGGCCTCTGGTCTTTTCATTACCAACGAGGGGAATTTCCAGTACAGCAATGCCACGCTTTCCTACTACGATCCCGCCACGTGCGAAGTGGAGAATGAAGTGTTTTACCGTGCCAACGGGTTCAAGTTGGGCGATGTGGCCCAGTCTATGGTTATCCGGGACGGTATAGGCTGGATCGTGGTGAACAACTCGCATGTGATTTTCGCCATCGACATCAATACTTTCAAGGAAGTGGGCCGTATCACAGGTTTCACCTCACCCCGGTATATCCATTTTCTGTCGGATGAGAAAGCCTATGTGACGCAGATATGGGACTACCGTATCTTCATCATCAACCCCAAGACATACGAGATTACCGGCTATATCGAATGTCCAGACATGGACATGGAATCGGGTTCCACCGAACAAATGGTACAATACGGCAAGTACGTCTATGTGAACTGCTGGTCGTACCAGAACCGCATCCTGAAAATCGACACGGAGACGGACAAGGTCGTGGACGAACTGACCATCGGCATACAACCTACTTCGCTGGTCATGGACAAATACAACAAGATGTGGACCATCACGGATGGCGGTTACGAGGGCAGCCCATACGGTTACGAGGCACCGTCTCTCTATCGTATAGACGCCGAGACTTTCACCGTAGAGAAACAGTTCAAGTTTAAGCTGGGCGACTGGCCTTCGGAAGTCCAGCTCAACGGTACACGGGATACACTTTACTGGATCAACAACGATATTTGGCGAATGCCGGTGGAAGCCGACCGTGTTCCCGTCCGGCCTTTTCTGGAGTTTCGGGACACCAAATACTACGGCCTTACGGTCAATCCCAACAACGGGGAGGTATATGTGGCCGACGCTATTGATTACCAGCAACAAGGTATCGTGTATCGCTATTCGCCGCAAGGCAAGCTGATCGATGAATTTTACGTGGGAATCATTCCGGGAGCTTTCTGCTGGAAATAACGAGGAAGGAGGACAAAAATGAAAAGACATCTTATTCTATTGTTCGTGGGGGTAAGCCTGCCCTTTCTGCTTGCCGCCCAGCAGAAAAATTCCGTCAGCATTACCAAAAGGGTACTACGTATTCCGGAGGTTACGGTGGTGGGCAAACGACCTATGAAGGATATAGGCGTGCAACGAACCCGTTTCGATTCCATCGCCATGAAAGAGAACATCGCCTTGTCTATGGCCGATGTGCTGACATTCAACTCATCCGTTTTTGTCAAGAACTACGGACGCGCCACGTTATCCACCGTGGCTTTCCGGGGTACCTCTCCCTCGCATACCCAAGTGACGTGGAATGGTATGCGCATTAACAACCCGATGCTGGGCATGACGGATTTTTCCACCATCCCTTCTTACTTTATCGATGATGCCTCGCTGCTGCACGGAACGTCATCGGTAAACGAAACGGGCGGCGGCTTGGGTGGTCTGGTCAGGCTCTCCACTTCTCCGGCCAACCATGAAGGGTTCGGGTTGCAGTACGTGCAGGGAGTGGGGTCGTTCAGCACGTTCGACGAGTTTCTCCGCCTGACCTACGGTGACAAACACTGGCAGTCCTCCACCCGTGTGGTGTATTCCTCTTCCCCCAACGACTACAAATACCGAAACCGGGACAAGAAGGAAAACATCTATGACGAGGACAAGAACATCATCGGTTCCTATTACCCGACGGAACGCAACCGCAGCGGGGCTTATAAGGATCTGCACGTCTTGCAGGAAATTTATTATAACACGGGCGAAGGCGACAAGTTCGGGCTAAACGCCTGGTATATCAATTCCAACCGGGAACTGGCGATGCTCAGCACGGATTACGGGAACGACATGGACTTCGAGAACCGCCAAAGGGAGCAGACGTTTCGCGGCGTCCTCTCGTGGGATCGCGTGCGGGAGAAATGGAAGGTCGGTGTAAAAGGCGGCTATATACACACATGGATGGCCTATGATTACAAGCGGGACAAGGGAAACGGCGAAATGGCTTCGATGACCCGCTCACGCAGTAAGATTAACACGTTCTACGGAAGTGCGGACGGGGATTATGCTCCTTCAGAGAAATGGCTGTTCACGGCCGGTGTTTCCGTACACCAGCATTTGGTGGAAAGCGCGGACAAAAATATCATCTCGCAGGAAGGTAACAAGGCTGTTGTCGGGTATGACAAGGGACGTGTCGAGTTTTCCGGTTCCGTTTCTGCGAAATGGCGGCCTGTCGATCGTTTTGCCGCCTCGCTTGTCCTTCGCGAGGATATGTTCGGTACGGAATGGGCCCCGGTTATCCCGGCTTTCTTCATCGACGGGGTACTGTCGAAAAAAGGCAATATCGTGGCGAAAGCATCCATCTCCCGGAACTACCGTTTTCCCACGCTGAACGACCTCTATTTTCTGCCGGGCGGTAATCCCGACCTGAAAAGCGAGCACGGCTTCACATACGACGTGGGGTTGTCGTTCTCGGTGGGGAAAGAAAATGTATATGCTTTGAGCGGTGGTATCAACTGGTTCGATTCGCACATCGACGACTGGATCATCTGGCTACCCACAACCAAGGGATTCTTCTCCCCCAGAAACCTCAAAAAGGTACATGCTTACGGGGCAGAGACCAACGCCCACCTTGATATAATGCTCGGAAAGGACTGGAAACTGGATATGAACGGAACTTTCTCGTGGACTCCCTCGATCAACGAGAGCGAACCGATGAGTCCGGCAGACCAATCCGTCGGCAAACAGTTGCCATACGTGCCGGAGTTTTCCGCAACGGTGACCGGACGTCTGTCATGGCGGACATGGAGCCTGCTTTACAAATGGTGTTATTACAGCCAGCGTTATACCATGTCGAGTAATGACTATACCCTGACGGGCTATCTGCCCCCTTACTTCATGAATAACGTGACACTGGAAAAACAGCTCTCTTTCCGATGGGCCGATCTGTCGCTAAAGGGCAGCATCAACAACCTGTTCGATGAAGAATACCTTTCCGTATTGTCCCGTCCCATGCCGGGCATCAATTTCGAGATATTCATCGGCATAACACCCAAGTTCGGAAAAAACAAAAATAGTAAACGATAATCTGCATCAATATGAACGCATTAAAGAATTTAAGCCTGATTTTGTTGCTTTCTCTGGCATTTACAGGCTGCCACAACAAAAGCTCAAAAATCAATGATTTCAACCTGCTGCTTTATGCTCCCGAATATGCCTCCGGCTTCGACATCAAAGGGGCGGGCGGGAAGGAAAGCGTACTGATAACCGTCAGGAATCCCTGGCAGGGAGCGGACAGTGTAACCACATGGCTGTTTATCGTCCGCAACGGTGAAGAGGTTCCCGAAGGGTTTGCAGGACAGGTACTCAAAGGAGACGCCAAACGCATCGTGGCGATGTCTTCCACTCATATCGCCATGCTTGACGCAATCGGTGAAGTCCGGTGTATAACCGGCGTTTCGGGAATCGACTACATTTCCAACCCAGACATCCAAGCCCGCCGCGACAGTATTGGCGATGTCGGCTATGAAGGGAACATCAACTACGAGTTGCTGCTCTCGCTCGATCCCGACCTCGTTCTGCTCTATGGGGTGAACGGCGCAAGCGCAATGGAAAGCAAACTCGAAGAACTCGACATACCGTTCATGTATGTCGGCGATTATCTTGAAGAGTCGCCTCTCGGCAAGGCCGAATGGATGGTAGTGCTTTCAGAAGTCACAGGAAAACGTGAGAAGGGTGAAAAAGCCTTTGCCGCAATCCCGGTCAGATACAACGCCTTGAAAAAGAAAGTGGCCGACAGTACCCTCGGCACTCCTTCGGTTATGCTTAATGTTCCCTATGGCGACTCGTGGTTCATGCCTTCAACCCAAAGTTATGTAGCCCGCTTGATTACTGATGCGGGAGGCCGCTATATCTACCAGAAGAACACGGGAAACGCTTCTATCCCCATTGACTTAGAAGAAGCATATCTGCTCGCGTCGGATGCGGACATGTGGCTGAACGTGGGAATGGCGAACTCCCTTGACGACTTGAAGGCATCATGTCCGAAATTCACCGATACCCGATGTTTCAAAAATGGAGAGGTGTATAACAACAACGCCCGTACCAACACAGCCGGGGGTAACGACTATTACGAGTCTGCCGTCGTGAATCCTGACATCGTGCTCCGCGACCTCGTGAAGATATTCCATCCTGAACTGGTGCAGGAAGAGTGTGTGTATTACAAGCAACTGAAATAGATGCGTTCCCGTTCGACTATATTATTCTCCATATTGATTACGCTCACGGTCGGTCTTTTTTTACTGGACTTGGCCGTGGGAGCTGTCAACATTCCGATCCGCGATGTATGGGCAGCACTGACCGGGGGAAATTGTTCCCGTGCCACGGAAAAAATCGTACTCAACATACGCCTCATAAAAGCTATAGTGGCACTGTTGGCCGGGGCTGCCTTATCGGTCAGCGGTCTTCAGATGCAGACCCTCTTCCGTAATCCTCTTGCCGGTCCCTATGTCCTTGGCATCAGTTCCGGTGCAAGTCTCGGTGTGGCACTTGTGGTACTTGCCGGGATCGGTTCATCAATAGGCATTGCCGGAGCAGCGTGGGTGGGTGCGGCTGTCGTGTTGCTCGTGATAACTGCCGTCGGACAGCGAATAAAAGACATCATGGTAATCCTGATTCTGGGCATGATGTTCTCATCGGGCGTAGGTGCTGTCGTGCAGATATTGCAGTACCTCAGCAAAGAGGAATCGCTGAAAGCCTTTGTCATTTGGACGATGGGGGCTTTGGGTGACGTCACCTCCGGACAACTTCTGATTCTTGTTCCATCGGTGTTTGCCGGACTGCTGTTGGCGGTACTGACCATCAAACCGCTTAACCTCCTGCTGTTCGGAGAGGAATATGCCGTAACAATGGGACTGAATATTCGGCGTTCACGCAGCCTGTTGTTTCTCTCGACAACGCTGCTCGCCGGAACGATAACCGCTTTTTGCGGTCCGATAGGTTTCATAGGTCTCGCTATGCCTCATGTCACAAGAATGCTTTTCCAAAATAGCGATCATCATGTCCTTCTGCCCGGAACAATTCTTTCGGGAGCATCGATATTGCTTCTTTGCGACATCATTTCTAAAATATTCACCTTGCCGATCAACGCCATTACAGCTCTATTGGGAATCCCAATCGTCGTATGGGTGGTTTTACGCAACAAATCCATCACCGCATGATAGAATTACAGCATTTTTCCATAGGTTACAAAGAAAACTCGTTGCTCCACGAGGTAAATGCCACGATAAAAAAAGGTCAACTGACAGCCCTTATCGGAAGAAACGGGACAGGAAAATCGACGTTGCTCCGCGCCATAGCCGGTCTGAACCGGTGTTATTCCGGAAAAATCATTCTCGACGGGCACGACATCGCCTGCATGAAAACCGAAGATATGGCAAAAACGCTGGCTGTCGTCACGACCGAGCGCACGCGCATCGCCAACCTGCGGTGCAAGGATGTCGTAGCCATAGGCCGTGCTCCTTATACCAACTGGATAGGTAGGATGCAAGAAACAGATAAGGAGATAGTCATGCAATCGCTCATTTCGGTGGGAATGGAGGCTTATGCAAACCGCACGATGGATAAAATGTCGGATGGCGAATGCCAGCGTGTGATGATTGCTCGTGCATTGGCACAGGATACTCCTATCATTCTCCTTGATGAACCGACTTCCTTTCTTGACATGCCTAATCGCTACGAACTTGTGGCGTTGCTTCGTAGGCTTGTCCACGACGAGAAAAAATGTATCATGTTCTCGACACATGAACTTGACATCGCGTTGTCCATGTGCGATTCGATAGCATTGTTAGATACCCCGAATTTAAGTTGCTTGACCGCGTCTGAAATGCAGAAAAGCGGATACATTGACAGACTTTTCCAAAATGAAAACATCCGTTTCGACTCCTTATGCGGTACAATGATTTTGAAACAATGAGTATATACACTGTAGAAAATTTTACTTCAGACATCACTGTTGAAGGATACATCGCCGAATTCCGTGACGAACCACATTTTCTTGAACTTTGCAAACAATGTACCAATTACGGTAAAAGTTGGGGGTGTCCTCCATTTGATTTTGATACGGAATCGTTTCTCCGACAATACAAGTATGCACATCTTATGGCAACGAAGATAATCCCTGAAGACAAAGATATTCCGATTGAATATACACAAAAACTCATTTTACCGGAACGGATACGAATCGAGAGCGAATTATTGGATATGGAACGGAAATATGGAGGGCGTTCATTTGCCTATATAGGTAAATGTCTTCACTGCTCAGATAACGAGTGTACGCGTAACTGCGGCACACCATGCCGACACCCGGAAAAAGTGCGTCCGTCACTCGAAGCCTTCGGATTTGACATAGCCAAAACGCTTTCTGAACTTTTTAACATCGAACTTCTTTGGGGAAAGGATGGCAAATTACCTGAATATCTTGTTCTCGTAAGCGGATTTTTTCATAATGAATACGAACTTTGCAACATAGCATACTAATGATTCGGACATGAAATAAACAGACAAACTAACCACATTCGGTTCAATCTGTTTTGTGATTTCAAATGAATTATAGTTAGATATGTAAAAAGCGACGCTGGAGCTTGAAATAAGTAACGGTTTATCGGTGTATTCTCCGTTAAACCGTCCTGTTTTCGTTAAACGAAAACACAACTTGCTGTCCGCAGGAGCGGACCACGTTTATCCAATAATTATTGTGTATCAGCCCATTGTATGGCTATTTTCCTGTGGTTTGTGGGGCTTTTCCATCAGATATTTGCCGGCTGTTCTCCCCATTAAAAGATAGATATATCTCCATAACCATGTGACTTACGCCCATAATTCGGGGATAAGGAGGCGAATATACGGAAAATCTGCCCTTTACATGCTCTATTGTCCATTAATGGATTGATACTTCTACACTTCTGCAAATGGAGAATGACAGGTAGCCATGTGTGACTTATGTTTTTCTTTATAGTTCTCCATTAGTGAATTGATATTTATACACTTCTGTAAATGGAGATTTTAAGATATCTGTATCCGGAAAGGTGCGTGCTCCCTTCGCTTCCGGCTATCCTTATTTTAATATCCAGCTATATTGCAATTCTGTGATAGCATTATCCGGATAGCGTATCATACGGCTATATACAAATATGGCTACACTATAATTCATGGTTGTGATGGAGATGGCTCTTCCCATCCGGTAACATGCCCATAATACCACGAGAAAAAAAGACGACGCCCACAGAGAAAAAACGGATGGCAGGAACGGTTACAGAATGACAGATTTCGACAAATAACCGGCTGTTTTGGGAAACAAGCTCGGATCTGAAGTTCTGGTCAATCAGCTGTCAAAAGGCTGTTTAGGTATATTATGCCATCAGGTACAAGAATATTTGTTATGGTAGCTTTCTCCGATTGTCATTAGGGAAAAAGGATTTCAGGGTATCCTGTTTGTTGGTATTCTGGCTGTTTGGTAATCAAGAAAATAGAAAGTCTGGTACATGTGAATTTAGGTGATCATCCCGGATGGTAATCTGTTAAAGAGCTTTTTGGAACATTTGAAATACCGATAATAAAAAAACGAAATCAGGTATATGGACGCTGTCATATACCCACAACCTGCCATATCGCTGTTCCGATAATCATATATGGTTATCCGTGTATCCCGCTATATCCTTATTCCGATAGAAGGGCGTATCGTTATCGTCGTATCTCTATATTTAGGCATATGGCTATATGCGTATTCAGCGGTATCATTGCCTTTCCCATCCGGGTCTGCCACAGGTTGGCTAAGTTTTTAATTTGAAGGTAATCGGCCTGATGGTATAGAAACATGAAGAACTCTGTAATCATGGCATTTACCCGGGCAGAGAAGCCACATCTTTTTATTGCCGGACGTCCGGCATTGTTTCATCCATGTGCGAAAAGGAGTTTTTTCTTTCATCGCAACGTTTCTTTCACATACCCCAAAGGGGGTAGTGAATCCAGCCCTGCTTCGGCTTTCTTTTTCCTTCCCATATGACAAAAACCGACTATCCATGACTATTCCTGCCAGTGTGCCGGTCGTGCTTGCCTCTCATGGTTTCTTCCCTTATATTCGCACTGACATTTAAACGAGTTGAAAATATGGAAATATGCTACATCGAGGCCGGTGTCCTTGAGAGGATGCTGGCGCGCGCCGAGAACCTGTCCGCACGTGTGGACAGATTGTATGAGAGAAACCGCTGTAAGGAATCCGGAGAGTGACTGGACGGCCAGGATGTCTGCCTGCGCCTTGACATCTCGCCGCGTACCCTGCAGACTCTCCGCGATACCGGACGGCTGGCGTTCACCCGCCTCCAGCGCAAGTTCTATTACAAGCCCGGGGATGTGGAGAAGTTGATGGTCTACGTCGGCATCAGACGCAAGGAGAAGGAGGTGAGAGAAAGAAGGAAGAACGGAAACCTTTAAAGAGCGGAAGAGATGGAAGGCATTATCGACAAGGAGAACGAACGTGTCCGCAGGTTCTTTGCCCTGCTGGACGACATGGAGAAAAAAGTGGAACGTCTTGCTCGTGACAACCGTCCTCCCTTCAACGGGGAACGGTTCCTGACCGACAGGGAGCTTTCCGGGATGTTGAAGATCAGCCGCAGGTGCCTGCAGGATTACAGGGACCAAGGACGGATTCCCTATATCCAGCTTGGCGGGAAGATCCTGTACAGGCAGTCGGACATCGAGAGGCTGCTGGAGGAGAACTATCACCCTGCATTGGTATAATATCGTATTTAAGTTTAAGGATTGTCGCCGGAATTGCATTTACGATTCCGGCGGCAGTTTTTATTTAGCCTGCGGCTTCCTTGCCGGCCGCGGGCTTTCTTCTTTCCATCAGCCGGTTCATGTCCGAGGATATCTTCCGGTCGGTGACCTGGGCGTAGACCTGCGTGCTGTCGATGTTCGTGTGGCCCATCATCCTGGCGATGCTCTCTATCGGAATACCTGCGGTCAGTGTCAGGGTCCCGAACGAATGCCGGGCCATGTGGTAGGACAGGTTCTCTTTCATGCCTAATGCCACGCCCATTCCATGTACCTCATACCAGAGGACGTCGCGGACCGGCAGCGGGAATACCGGCCTGTCGTCATCCGTGGTGTTGTAAAGCTCCAGTATCTGTCCGGCTATGGGATGCAGCGGGATGAACGCCTCCACGTCCGTTTTGGCGCGGCGGATGCGGATATACCTTCTTCCTTCCGAAGTCGTTCCGATGTGACGGGGATGGAGAGCCCTCGTATCCGCGTAGGCCAGACCGGTCAGCGAGGAGAAGATGAACGTCCTGCGTGCCAGCTCCATCATCGGGTCGGGCAGCGGGGTTTCCATCATCCGCTTCAGTTCACTGCGGCTGATATGCCTTAGTTTAGGTGTTTCTTTCCTCTCGTATGCCACGTCCTCTATCGGATTGGCTCTTAGTATTTCCCGGTCCACGGCGATGTAGATGAGCCGGTTGAGCCAGCACAGGCAGTGGTTCACGTGTCCGTTCCTGTGTCCCAGCTCCTTCTTGAGAAAGACCTTGAACGATTCGGCGAACTCCTCGGTGATGTCCGAAAAGGCGATGTCCTTCATCCCGCGGGATTCGATGAACTGCCTGAGGTTGAGCTGGGTGGTCTTCGACTGGCGGTAGGTGGAAGTGGAGTTGATCTCCTTGGAGCGGACCCTGAGCCGTTCGCGTTCCACCTCTCCGGCCTGCAGGAGGTATTCCGGTACGGAATTGGCGCCTGACACGGTGGTCTTGAGCAGTTCGGCCGTGACCACTCCCTGGTTCCTCAGCAGGTTCCCGTACGCCTCTTCCAACCGGCTGCGGAAGGCGGCAAGGCGGTTGTTCTCCCTGGCTGTTTTGATTTCACACTTCTTGCTGTCCCAGTCCCCGGGTTTGCAATAGACGCCTGTCGTGACTGCCGATTTCTTTCCGTCGATGCTGATCCGGCAGAGGACGGCGGTCGTGCCGTCCGATTTCACCTTGTTACGGTTGATGTAGAATAAGAGCTTGAATGTACTGCGCATGATAATGATTGTTTAGGGATTAAAGGATAAGTTTCAAATCGCGGGTTGCCTCGACGAACCTGTCCATGTCCTCGAACAGCTTCTTCGGGGTTACGCGCGCGTATATCTGGGTGGTCTTTATGTTGGAGTGTCCCAGCATTTTGCAGATGGTCTCTATCGGCACTCCCTCCTCGAGCGTGACCAGCGAGGCGAAAGAATGCCGTCCCATGTGGTAGACAAGGTCCTGGCTCAGCCCTGCCATCAGGCGCAGGGATTTCATATTGGCCCTGAGCGTGTGGTAGTCCTGCGGCGGGAAAAGAGTCTCGCGGGTATCGTCCCGGTATTTCTCAATCAACGCGACGGCTTCCGGAAGCAGCTTGACACGTCCGAGGTAGTCGGTTTTCTTTCGCTGGTATTTCAGCCAGAGGCTGCCCTCGTCATCCCGGAAGAGGTTCTCCCGGGTGATGCTTACCGCATCGGCATAGGCGGTGCCGGTGTAACAGGCGAAGAGGAAGAGGTCCCGGGTGATGACATGTGACCTGCGTTTTTCCGGTATCTCCAGATCACGCAGCTTCTCGAAATTCTCACGGCTGAGTGCTTTCGGTGTTGTCTCCTTCTGCTTGGGCAGCTTGAAGTGGCAGAAATGGTATTTCTCCGAGTGGCCCTCCTTGTAGGCGATGCGGCAGATCTTTTTCAAGATGGCCAGGTAGCCGCGAAGCGTGTCCACGGCATATCCCTTTTCCAGAAGGATGAAATCCTGATAGTCGCGGATGAACTGCTCGTTGAGCTGCCCGAAGACAAGGTCCGGAACCTTGAATTTCGCCTTGATGAATTCGGAAAGCGTGCGGTAGGTGAAGAGGTAGGTCGAGAGTGTGGTGGGCGCACGGTCCACACCGACACGGGCCTTCATTTCCCCGTTATGCCGGTCGAGAAGTTTGAGCAGGGTCATCTGCATGCCCGCATTGCCCTGGAACATGTCCCTGACCGCGGCGGCATCGAAATCCCTTTTTCTTTCCATGAGGGAATTGAAGGCCGAGTGTACGGCAAGCAGCAGTCTTTCTATTTTTTCATTGGTCTCCACCGCTTCCCGGCTCTTGCCGTTCAGCCGGCTCTCACGCGCGTTCCACAGCCCGGGGGTGCAGGAGAGCTTGCAGCTGAACTGCGCCATCGTGCGGTTGAGGGTGATCCGTCCCATGATCGGGGCTTTGCCGGTCTTGTCCGGCTCGCTCTTTTTCAGGTAGAGCAGCACCTTGAATTTTTCCACTTTCATAACGCTCTTTTTTAGGTTGTAAAAATACTCCTTTGAAAAGCGTCCTTTGGCATGCAAAACATTGAGAAACAGTGAATACAAATCCGCTTTGTTCTTATCGGTAAAAATTCGGTTACCTGCCGTCGTTTCCGAAACAGGCGGCTAACAGTCTGGTAACTGAAACGTCGCAATATTTTGTTTTCTTTTGCAGGTTTGTCTGTTCTGCAATTCTTGCAAAACGCTTAATTATAAACGTTTTACGTTTAATTATCGTCATTCTGTTTTTTATTGCATTTCTAAATATTACTTATACTCCAAGACACACGTGGGCCACAATGGCATATTATTGTGAGATTCACCCTGGCATTATTTCCGAAGCGATGGGGCATTCGTCCATTACAGTGACGGAGACTTATCTGAAACCTTTTCATAATAAGAAAATTGATGAGGCTAATAAAATTAAAGAAGAGGTATCTATTATTAAGAATAGTATACCAGATCTTGAGAAGGAAGAAGAAGTTCTTGAGAATGAAATAAAAGAAAGAATGATGAAGATACCTAATATTATTGATAGTTCTGTTCCAATAGGAGAAGATGATAGCAAAAATGTAGAAATTCAAAAATATGGTGAACCATTTGTTCCAGATTATGAAATTCCATATCATGCTGATATTATGAATAGATTAAATGGATTAGATAAAGATTCTGCTGGTAGAACTAGTGGTAATGGCTTCTACTACTTGATGGGAGATATTGCTAGATTAAGTACGGCAATGCTTAATTATGCTAGGGATTATATGATAGATAAGAATTTTATTTATTGTATTCCTCCTTTTATGATTAGAAGTGATGTGGTAAGTGGTGT
>CAJJYX010000042.1 GCA_905197435.1 uncultured Bacteroides sp. | reverse complement strand
CCGCCGCACCAGACGGCTGAGCCGATGGCTTTCGTCAGAGATAATTTGCAGATATTTGCGCTCGTCCTTTTGGGGGATAGTTCCGTCCAGGATCCCATCGGTATAGCCGGCGATGGACGTCATGGGCGTTTTCAGCTCATGGGAGATATTGGCGATAAAGTCTCGGCGCTGGCGCTCCGTCTCCAGCAGTGAGTCGGCCATCATATTGAACGACCGAGCCAGCTCACCGATCTCATCGGAGCGGCCCTCGTCCTCAATGCGCATGTCAAAGTTCCCGGCGGCATAGGCCCGGGTTCCCTTGAGCATCTCCTTGATAGGCTGAATCTGCCGCATGGACATGAAGGAGCTGGCCACGAAGGCGATGAGCAGCACAATGGCCGAAATCATGAAAAACAATCCCGTGAAGGACCGCCACAGCCGCATGAGCTGGCTGCCGTCGATCATGGCCAAAACCATGCCGGCCACCTGCCCATCCGACGTTTTCACCGGTAATCCTACGGCAAACTGGCGCAGCTTATACAGGCCCGACAGGGTAGTATATCCCTCGAAGCCATCGGCGCTATTAAGAATCTTATCGGTTATCTCCCCCGGCAGGCGGATGCTCCTGCCGGCCAAGGTGTCATCGGTGGTGAGCAGGGCCTGTCCGTTTTCATCGCAGATGAGGAAGTTCACCTCCGTCATCATGCTGGCCACGCCCGCCATGCGGCTGAGGCTGCTGTCCTGCTCGGCCTCGTTGCTCTCGTCCGCCGTCAGATACTCCTCCGACATCTGCACGATGAGCTGCGCCCGCACCTTCATCTCGTCCCGCTTTTCGCCCACGAGGTAGTTGTAGCTCAAGGCGTAAAACGAAGCGCCCAGCAGCAGCAGCGTCAGCAGCAGGTGCTACAGCTGCTTGTTCGGTTTGTTCAGCTGCAGGAGCATCTTGAGCCTGAGCAAGTTGAGTTGAGCCAAATGTTAAGACTCCCATCACAGCAACAATTGCAAATAACTTTTTCATTGTGTGTCTAATTTTTAAGATTAATTAATTAATTTATTTATTATAATTTGTTGTTTTATCTCCATCCCATTACATTGCGGAGAGACGGGGATTCGAACCCCGGATACCCTTTAGGGGTATACACGCTTTCCAGGCGTGCCTCTTCAACCACTCGAGCATCTCTCCAATAGACACCTTCTCTGAAATCGGGTGCAAATTACAAAAAAAATGCGAACCACAAGCGTTTTCAGCTACAAATGTATTCTTTTTTTTGTTGTTCTGTCTCATTCCTTCCGTTTTATCTTAAATAAAATCTCAAAATTAATAAACTTTAAAATCTTAAAGAGCTTATTTGAGCATTCCGAACACTTTTAAAGTGTTATCAGAAGTAACCTGAGCCACCATTTCAGGAGATTTTCCATATATCTCGGCCACCTTTATCAAAGTATCCTTAATGTACGCACTTTCGTTTCTCTTACCCCGATTGGGCACCGGAGTCAAGTAAGGAGAATCTGTTTCCAGCACGATGCACTCCAAAGGGATATTCTTCAAGACTTCGGGCAAAGTTGATTTCTTGAAAGTAACCACACCATTTATCCCTATCATAAAATTCGAGAATTCCATAACTCCAAAAGCTTCCTCCAACGTCCCTGTAAAACTATGAAAAATACCTTTCAAAGAAGTCCGTTGATAGGGTTTCAACACATTATATATATAATCGAACGCTTCCCGGCAATGGAGTACTACCGGCAAATCGTATTCCAAAGCCCACTCAATCTGCCGTTCCAACGCTCTTTGCTGTTCTCTAAGGAAAGTATTATCCCAATATAAGTCCATGCCAATCTCACCGATTGCAACAAATTCATTCGGTGAAGCCAACTCCCGAGCTACTATCTCCAGTTCCTTTTCATAATCTACATTCACCGATGTAGGATGTAGTCCAATCATCGGGTAGCAATATCCCTTATACTCATGGCATACCCGAAGCATAGCTGTTATAGTAGAACTGTCTATATTGGGCATAAAAATATGTGTGACTCCTGCTTCACGGGCACGAGTCATCACTTGAGGCAAATCCTCTGCAAATTCTTCCAAAAAAAGGTGGGAATGTGAGTCAATCAATCTCATTCTTCAACTAAATCTTTGCGTTTTTCACCGGTACGGTAATAATAGACCAACCCATAATCACGGCATAAATCCAAACGTTTCTCATTGGGAGTGACCTCCTCAAACTTCTTTTCAACTTGGTTCCATATATCCAGAATCAACCTATCCGCTTCTGCACGCATCGAAGCCAATGCATCCAAACTACGGGCAGTCAAAAATTGAAAATTCTTTTGTTTCTCATAACTATCCATAAAAATGTCATAATGCACCCTTACCTTTGCAATCGTTGGATTATAAATAGGAATTCCTCCTTGGGATATACGTCTGCTCTCCCCGTCCACGATTTTACGTCCCCACTCTGCCAAAGCAGGCTCTGTCGACAAATCAGGCACGTTGTTGTTGCTTGCCTCCAAACCATAATACTCCTTATGTGCAATGCGCACTTCAGAGCGGATGACTGCCAAATTCAACACTTGGATAAAATGGGAAATATACAGGCGGGCAGTCTTTACATTAGCCTGATGCTTACGCCCCGCCCGCGCCTGCCGCTCAAAGCACTCAGTATAATAAGCTTGCGCAGCTTCAAACTTTGTAAGAAAATTCCGTGCATCGGTCAATGCCTTTAAAGATACAGCCAAATCATACACATTGCATATATCACCCCTGGCAACCACTGCTTTCAGTGCCCGTATCCTTGCTTGATCCGTATTAGGCAATCTTCTATAAGGCATTTTCTCGCGGATTTAAAGTTACACTTCCCTATGCATCAGGTTGGCCATCAGATTTTTCAACTCCTCCTTCTTTTTATCCGCCACCTTCACTGCCATCAGACTTTCCATTGCACGCTCACAGTACTTTTCCATTTTTTTCTCACACAATTCCTTGATGCCAATCTGATTGTACAGTTCCGTCACCGCTGCGATTTTCTCCTCCGGATTGAATGAAACGGCATCCACCCAAGCATTCAGGCGAATCAGCTGATTTTTATCCGCATGTTCAAAAGCCTTTATCAGCATATAGGTCTTTTTATTACACAAAATATCACCTCCTATGTTCTTTCCGAAGATAACAGCATCGCCATAAACATCCAAGAGATCATCTTTTAACTGAAAAGCGACTCCCAAGTTCATGCCGAAATCATACAACCGCTCCGCATCTTCAGAAGAAGCTCCACCCAAAAGAGCACCAATTTTCAAGCTTGCAGCCAACAATACCGAAGTTTTCAGACGTATCATTTCCAGATATTCTTCTTCCTTCACATCTTTCCGATGTTCGAACTCCATGTCCAGCTGTTGGCCCTCACAGATTTCCAATGCTGTCTGACTGAATATATCCAATACTTCTTTCAGATATTCAACCGGACATTGAGCCATAAACTGATAAGCCAATACAAGCATTGCATCACCCGAAAGAATAGCAGCATTGTCACCCCAAACTTTATGCACTGTCTCCTTCCCACGGCGACGGTCTGCACGATCCATCAAATCATCATGCAAAAGAGTATAATTATGATACACTTCAATCCCCGTTGCCGGGTTGAAAATACGGTCAATATCCTCCTGATACAGATTGTAAGCCATCAACATTAATACCGGACGGATTCTTTTGCCACCCATAGACAATATATAGGTAACGGGAGCATATAAACCTTGAGGAGTACGGGTAAACTGCAATCCTGCAATATGAGAATTTATTCTTTCTAAAAGCTCGGGAGCTGCAAACATGGTATTTCAAAAATTTAGGAAATAGCGGATAATGAAAAGAGGCTGCATCCTGGCAGCCTCTTTCCAAATATAGATATTTTATTACTGCAATCTAAACATTACAGGTACAGTATACTTAACGCGAACCGGTTTGCCACGCTGCATACCAGGTTTCCACTTCGGCATACCCATAATCACGCGAATAGCCTCTTTATCCAAATACGGGTCAACGCCTCTCAGAACTTTAGCATCTACGATACTACCGTCCCTATTAACCACGAACTGTACAGTTACACGGCCTTGGGTTCCGTTTTCCTGTGCAATGGTAGGATATTTAATGTTCTTGCTCAAATACTGCATCAAACCCGCCATACCACCGTTCGGGAATTCTGGCATTTGTTCTACCACCTCGAAAATGGTCTGTTCTTCAGGTTCTTCCTCTTCTACAGCTACAGGAACATACTTAATTTCCACAGCCTGATTCAATTCCTCTGAAGATACGATGGCAGTTTCTTCCACATCAGCATCGTCCTCAACGATAGTCAGTGTTTCTGCAATTGCAGGAGCTTCGGGGGGCGGAGGAGTAACTTGCTCAGGCTGTTCTGTAATAGGGATAATTTCCTCTTCAAAAAACAAGTCGGTAATAGCCTGACTCGTGTCAATCTTGATGTCACGCTTTGTCCACTCGAACGCAACAAACATGAAAGCGAGCACGATTACATAACCGACAAGCAGCCAAGTCGACTTCTTGCTCTCCAGGTCTGCCTTAGGTGATTTCTTAATTTCCATAATTTATAATATAATTTTAGTGTTTCTCATTTCGGGCAAATATAGCACTTTTCCCAAAAATGTTCACGCTCCGCTGTTATTTTTTACACAACAGGCGCTTCATTTTTATTTTTTTAATCCTTCAAAAGCCTCCATGTACTTTTGTGCCACAAATGTAACGAGATATTTTAAAAATACCGTATCTTTGGCAAGAATTTTAAATGAAATATTGAAATTTTCTGTTTTACAGGTGTTGTACCTATCTAATTTATAGCATAAAAGTCATGAAAAAGATAACAATAGCAATCGATGGCTTTTCCTCTTGCGGGAAAAGCACTATGGCCAAAGATCTCGCCCGTGAAATCGGTTACATATATATAGATAGCGGTGCCATGTATCGGGCAGTAACCTTATATAGTATAGAAAACGGAATTTTCCAAGATGACCGCATAGATATTGAAAAATTGAAGAGCCAAATAAAGGATATACATATTTCTTTCCGCCTGAACTCCAAAACCAGACGTCCGGACACCTACCTGAACGGAACAAATGTGGAAAATAAAATCCGTACCATGGAGGTATCTTCACGCGTCAGTCCTATTGCAACATTGGATTTCGTACGCAAAGCTATGGTGGCACAGCAACAAGAAATGGGGAAGGCCAAAGGTATCGTTATGGACGGCCGCGACATCGGCACTACCGTTTTCCCTGATGCCGAGCTGAAGATTTTTGTAACCGCCACTCCTGAGATACGGGCACAACGCCGCTATGACGAACTAAAGGCAAAAGGAGAAGAAGCCAGCTTCGACGAAATACTGGAAAATATAAAGCAACGGGATTACATTGACCAAAACCGGGAAGTAAGTCCACTCCGCAAAGCTGATGATGCTTTATTGTTAGATAACAGCTACCTGACTATTTCCCAACAAAAGGAATGGTTGACCGAACAATTCAAAGAAGCCAGCAATAAGAAGTAAAAACAAGTACGTATCTGAACCCTGTCCCGCTCCCTGCCGAAGCCGTCTCTATAGACACGAAAGGGATATGGAGAAGGCACAGAGAAAAGACACACCGATTATGGCAAAAGTAGAAATAGACAAGGGCTCCGGCTTCTGTTTCGGAGTTGTCACCGCAATAAATAAAGCAGAAGAAGAGCTAGCAAAGGGAGGCACTCTCTATTGCCTGGGAGACATTGTACACAATAGCCGTGAAGTGGAGCGTCTGAAAGCAATGGGTCTGATTACCATCAACCATGAGGAATTCAACCATCTCCATAACGCCAAAGTATTGCTGCGTGCTCATGGAGAGCCTCCGGAGACCTATGACATTGCCCGCCGTAACCAGATAGAAATCATCGATGCAACCTGCCCAGTCGTACTCCGCCTGCAAAAAAAGATAAAACAAGAGTACATCCAGGAAGACAATCGGGACAAGCAAATCGTTATCTATGGTAAAAATGGGCACGCCGAGGTTTTAGGTCTGGTAGGCCAAACCACGGGAAAGGCCATCGTCATTGAGAAGCAGGAAGAAGCAAAGAAACTGGACTTCAGCAAAGACATCCGCCTCTACTCCCAAACGACAAAGTCCTTGGACGGGTTCCAAAACATCGTGAAGTACATAGAGGAGCATATCTCGTCGGAAGTTACTTTTGAATCCTATGACACTATCTGCCGGCAAGTAGCAAATCGAATACCCAACATCCGGAAATTTGCAGCTTCTCATGATTTAATTTTCTTTGTCAGCGGCAAAAAAAGTTCCAATGGCAAGATGCTGTTCAGTGAGTGTAGAAAGGTCAATGCCAACTCGCATTTGATAGATAGCGCCGAAGAGATAGACAACTCATTGCTTGCTAGTGCAGACTCTATCGGCGTCTGCGGAGCGACTTCTACCCCCAAATGGCTGATGGAAGAGATTTCAGAAGCTATAAAATCAAAACTTAAATAACAGTTTGTCATCCTTTTGGAACAGCAAATTAACGTAATTTATTAGTCACTGCCTTAGCTTTTTACTATCTTTGCGGCATGAAAAAATAGTCTAAGTCTATTTTTCATACAATTATTAATACTAAACAAAAAGATTGTTATGGGAACAATTAAGTGCATTGGTGTCTTGACATCAGGAGGTGATGCTCCGGGAATGAATGCGGCTATACGTGCCGTGACACGCTCTGCTATTTACAACGGACTTTCAGTTAAGGGCATATATAGAGGTTACAAAGGTCTGGTAACCGGTGAAATCAAGGAATTCAAAAGCCAGAATGTCAGTAACATCATTCAATTGGGTGGCACAATCCTGAAGACAGCGCGCTGCAAAGAGTTTACAACTCCCGAGGGGCGTCAGATTGCTTATGACAACATGAAGAAAGAAGGAATTGATGCCTTGGTGATTATCGGGGGGGACGGTTCGCTAACCGGTGCACGCATTTTTGCGCAAGAGTTCGATGTGCCTTGTATCGGACTGCCGGGAACCATTGACAATGACCTTTATGGAACGGACACCACAATCGGTTATGACACGGCCTTGAACACCATTCTGGATGCTGTAGACAAAATCCGTGATACAGCCACTTCCCACGAGCGTCTGTTTTTCGTAGAAGTTATGGGACGCGATGCCGGTTTCCTCGCTCTGAACGGTGCTATTGCCTCCGGAGCGGAAGCAGCCATTATCCCAGAGTTCAGTACAGAAGTAGACCAACTGGAGGAATTCATCAAGAACGGTTTCCGGAAATCCAAGAACAGCAGTATCGTCCTGGTAGCCGAAAGTGAACTGACCGGTGGTGCCATGCACTATGCAGAACGTGTAAAAAATGAATATCCCCAATATGACGTACGCGTAACCATCCTTGGTCACTTGCAGCGCGGCGGTAGCCCTACAGCACACGACCGCATCCTTGCCAGCCGTTTGGGGGCTGCCGCCATTGATGCTATCATGGAAGGACAGCGTAATGTCATGATTGGCATTGATCACGATGAGGTGGTATACGTTCCTTTCACGAAAGCCATTAAAAATGACAAACCTATCAAAAAAGATCTCGTAAACGTATTGAGAGAATTGTCTATCTGATAACAGCCGATTTAATCACCTATACAAACAGACAGATGTGTCGAAATAGCAATGTACGAGCTATTTCGACACATCTTTTTTATTTTTACAGCCATTTCTTTACTATATCTTCGGTTCTCTCCCACAGTTCCTCCATCTGTGCATGATGGGTATACTTCTCCGAAAGAGGCTTTGGACGGCAACTGACATTCAACGTACCTGTACGTTTGCCGGCATCTTCATCCAACAACAGGCTGACAGCCGTTGCAGCTCCCTTACGGGGAGTACGTATAAATGGCCTGAAAAGTATATCTGTCAGTGGGTCAAACCACATATGCATGGTTATGATATTGGTAGATACGATCCCCGGATCGGCTGCATTCACAGCAATACCTTTATTCTTGACGCGATTGGCCAGGTCAATGGTAAACAGAGTCAAAGCCAGTTTCGTATTACTATATATGGGAATGCGCCAAAAATTTCCTTTCCTTCCCCGGAGAAAAAAATCCGGAAAATCAAGATGACCGATGGCATACGTACAAGACACCATATTAACAATACGGCTTCCCTCACTCATCAATGGCAATAGTTTGCGAGTAAGCAGATAAGGCCCTACATAATTGACACTCACCGTCCATTCCAGTCCGTCTTCAGTAATGCGACGTTCCGTTTCCATGGTTCCGGCATTGTTCATCAACAATGCCAATGACTCTCCCCGCTTCAACAGATTCTCTGCAAAAGCGGCTACTGAGGCCAAGGATGCCAAATCAATGGGGGCAGTTTCAATACGCGGGTTACCAGTTTCACGCATCAGCAATTGCCGTTTGGATTCGGCAATCTGAGGATCACGGCATGCCATGATGACCTGATAGCCGGCAGTTGCCACCGCACGAGTGATTTCCATGCCCATTCCACCGTCAGCCCCGGTTATAACAGCTAATTTCACTTTTTATTGATAATTGAAATTGATAATTAATGATAAGTAATCAGCCTTTGGCTTCTATTTTCTCTATCTCTCTCTTCAGACAAGATGGGAGTTCCTCCTTCAAATGTTGATGACAAGCCATCTCAATGGAATACATTCGGGCTATACAATAATTGCTGTGCTTGCAATTGCAACGTGCATTCTCCTCGGCACGCATACGGTTGACAAAACCCGGTTCATTGAGTAAAGCACGCGCCATCTGTACAGCCTCGAAACCATCATTCAGTACTTCATCTATCTTCTCCCTGGAAACCAAGCCACCCACATAAACCAAAGGTATCTTCAAAGCGGCACGGAACCTCAAAGCATCTTCCAAGAAATAAGCTTCCTTGAAAGGTACGCTTGGTATCATCCATTTACCGACCATGCGTACACCGTATTTCAGCCACCAGCAAGTCATGTAGTGCGTCATGCTGCGGATAGGCATTTCACCACGCATGACATACATCGGTGCCTTACTGACGAATCCACCGCTCAAGACCAACGCATGCGCTCCCGACTGCTCCAGCCTCCGAGCCACCTGCATCGTCTCGTCCAATTCCATTCCTCCACGGAAACCGTCGCGCATGTTCATCTTTACCAGTACGGCCATGTCACGACCGGCAGCCTTCATCACTTCTTCCATTACCATATCCATAAACCGCATACGGTTCTGAAGCGAACCGCCAAACTCATCTTTCCGATGGTTAGTGGATGGAGACAAGAACTGGCTGATAAGATAGCCGTGTCCGGCATGAATTTCTACAGAATCAAATCCGGCCTCTCTCGCCAAATTCACCGAACGTCCATAAGCACGTGCCATCTCCGGCAATTCGTCGGCACGAAGCCCACGCACAAATGTAGGAGAATAAAGGTTAAATCCGGAAGATGCACCAACGGGCGTACAGCCGCAAATGCTTTTATGGGACATATTGCCACAGTGTCCCAACTGGATACCTGCCGCAGCCCCCTCCGCATGTATGGCATCAGTCAATTTACGAAGTCCGGGGATAATCTCGGGACGCATCCACAACTGGCGGTCAAAAGACAGGCCGCTCTGAGCCACTACCTATACCACCCGCCGCTACCGACCGATGATAGTCGAGCAACATATCCGACGGAGCATTGCCGGGACACATACTCTCAAAAGCTGCCGAACGGATAGTACGATTACGTAATGTCAATGGTCCCAAAGTGACGGGTGTGAATAACTTAGATTCCATGGTAATAAGTTACGAGTTATGAATTTATGAGTTATAAATGAGAATAATCGACTAATAAAGGAAAGGAATGATGCGTTTGCGTTTTCCTACCGCCTCATCACCGAACTCCTCCCGATAGTGACGGTGAATGGCATCAGCGCGAGGAACAAGGTTGGCAAATGTCCACCAGACGAACACCCAAGCAGCGGGAGAGGCTGTGAGTATAGCAAACCCCGTCCATTCCACCAGTTCACCAAAGTAATTGGCAGAAGTGACATATTTATAAAGTCCCTTTCCAGGAAGATAGTGACTCGTATCACCCGGTTTGCGTAGATGACGTATTACGTAGTCAGAATGCAAATTGATGACCATGCCTACAAAAAACAGCATGATTCCCAACAAGGCATGAGGTTTCAATAAATAGGTCCAGCCACCGGCATACAATCCCTCGGGAGCGAAATAAAATAAGCCGCCAGCCTGCATCATCCCATTCAAAAGATTGAAGACAATTCCCATTGCCATAATCGCTACAGGCATCCGGCTCTTGCCTTTCAACAAGAAAGGGAAAATAAATGCCCGCTGAAGATAGTGCAACTGAAACAGCAGGAAGAAAAGATATACCGGTACGGCAAACCCTGCCCCGCTCTTTCCCCATAACACAAACATGACGATAAATACCGGAGCTTCCATAAGCACCCATGCCAGTTTATTATTGATGGAGATTCCCCACGAAGCAGTACGGAACATGCCATAACCTGCTTTTACAAAATAGAGTGCAATAAAAACAGCCAATGCCAGAGCACTCATTACCCACAGAAATATCTGAAAAGTTTCGTGATCCATAGTTCTTTGTTTATGCAGGTGACAAAGGTAAGCAAAAAACTTGAGAAGCTGAGCGAAGCACAGAAGAATAGTGAGAACAAGAGGATTAAGGTGGTGGTTGAATACTCTTCTCCTATCCTCCAAACTTTCCACAAAGTCATATTCTACTTTTGTCGTCAAAAAAAGTAGAATATGATTCGATTATTATTTTTACTTATTTGTTGCATAGTCTGCCGCTATTCGTATGGACAGGCTAACGGAAAGCCTCTACTTTACTATATGGAGGCAGCAAAGGCAAACAGTCCGCTGATAAAGGAGTGTCAGAACCAGACTTTGATGCAGCAGGCGGAACTTGAACGGTTGAAAGCCATGTACACACATTCCCATTTGGAAGCGACCGGAGATTATTTGTTCGTTCCCATCATCTCTAAAGACGAAGGGAAAACTGCTTTCAAGTGGAATGCACAGGATGGAACAGATTACTACGGATATGACTTAGGGGAAAGCAGCGGGCATTTTCATGCCGGAGTAATATGGACTCAGCCACTGTTGGGCAAAAATTCTTACAGGGTGGCGCAAGAGCAAACTAAAGTCAATAGCAGCATCGCCAATAATCGTATCCGCATGGAAGTCCATCAGTTGGAACGTACCGTAACAGAGCAATACCTGCTTTGCCTGCTCGACAAGGCACAGATGGACTTTGCAGACTCCATATCAGCCTTGATCGAAAGTCAGGTGGGCATTGTTCGGAAAATGGTTCAAAATGGCTTTTCCAAGCAGTCTGACTTACGGTTGCTCGCCATTGAACAAGAGTCAAGCGAAGAGTTGCGCATCGCTTCTCGGCAATCTTACCATACTCATTTGATGGATTTGAATCTTCTGTGCGGCATCAGCGACACCACCGATGTACTATTGCCCTACGTAAAAATGGAAATACGCATATCACCTTCCGACAATCAAAGCAGTCTTTTTACCGAACAATTCCGTTTGGACAGCCTGAATACAGCAGCATCACTGCACAGTTTCAACCTGCAATACAATCCACGGCTTGATTTATTCATAAATGGAGGCTTGCAGGCCGGGATGTTCAAGGATATGTATCGCCACTTCGGATGGAGTGCCGGACTGACATTTTCATGGACAATCTTTGACGGCAGGCAGCGGCGGAACAAAGAACGGCAAGCCGAATGGCAATGGAACACCATCCGAACATACAGAGATAACGCCGAACTGCAACGGCAGATGAAAATGAAGCAATGCCTTGCAGAGCTTAGCAAGTATGAAGAACGGCAGAAAGCATTGGGGAAGCAGCTATCGGAGTATGAAAACGTATTATCAGACTATGGCAAAGAGATAAAAGCTGGACAGGTTTCCGTTTTAGATTATCTGACGGTGCTCCGTAGCAAGGTGCAGATGGAAAAAGACCTTCTGCTATTGCAGACGAACAGGCAGCTTGTCATTGCCGCTTATAATTACTACAACTGGTAACAATATAATCAATAGAAATATGAAAAGCTATATCTTATTATTTATAGGAGTGATATGCCTTGCCGGATGCAGCGGCAATAGCAAAGACGGGAACAATGCGGAGCAAGAGCCACGAACAGCAGTCACCCTCACCCATGCCGCATACGGAAGCATACGTCAAGAGATAACCCTTTCGGCAACTACCATTTATCTGAACAAGTCGGTGGTAGCAGCACCGATACCGGCCTTCATCACAGAAACGTTGGTACAACCCGGTACACGTATCAAGGCAGGACAACTGCTTTACAAACTCGAAAGCAAGGAGCGGCACGCATTAGACGATGACGGCACTAACGGCATTATCCCGATAAAAGCGGCACACAACGGTATCGTGTTGGATGTACAACAACAGGCAGGTAGCTATGTTACGGAAGGAACAACGCTATGCACCATTGCCGATGCAAGCAGTCTTGTCTTTTCCATCAGCATGCCATACGAGCAGAGGCAGTATGTCCGCACGGGAAGCCATTGCATATTGGAACTTCCCGATGGCACACGCCTTTCCGCTACGATACAGTCACCGTTGGCGACAATGGACATTGCTTCACAGTCGGAACAGATAATAGCACGCGCCAAAACATCCTTCCTACCCGAAGGCCTGAATGTAAAAGCACTCTTTACCACCAATAGCACATCTGCAAGCAAAGATATGTTACTGCCAAAGAGTGCCGTGCAAAGCGACGAGACTTTGACTGAACACTGGATAATGAAATTATCCGCCGATAGCACAGCCGTGAAAATACCCGTAGAAGTTGTCCGCAGCAATGCCGCAGAGGCTGAAATCAAATCGGGAGCAGTGTCTCTGCAGGACAATATCATTCTCACCGGAGGCTACGGACTGGAGGAAGGAGCACGAGTAACCACCAACAAATAATAGACAGATGACCATGAATAATATACAGAAACAAGGGCTACATCAGTTATACAGTCGCCCCATCCTGTTCATCGGCGTGTTATTGCTGCTTGCCGGAGCATGGAGCTACACACAGATGCAGACCAATCTTTTCCCCGAAGTTCTGTTCCCACGCATCACGGTAATAGCCGATGCCGGACAGCAGCCCGTAGACCGCATGATGATAACCGTGACCAAACCACTGGAAAGTGCAGTAAAGAAAGTACAAGGCGTGACCATCGTGAAGAGCAACACCAGCCGTGGGAGTTGTGTGGTGGACGTTTATTTTCGCTGGGGCATGGACATCTACGCACTGAAAACGCAGCTCGAAAGCCGCATCAACGAAATAAAAGGGTTTCTGCCCGACGGTACGGTCCTGTCCTGCGAAGCCATGAACCAGTCGCTCTTCCCTGTCTATGGCTTCACGTTGGAAAGTAAGACGCACAGCCGCATTGCCTTGCGAGACGTAGGCAACCTCGTTGTACGTCCGATGTTCTCGCAAGTAAGCGGCATCAGCAATGTGGTGGTGCATGGCGGCAAGGCAAAGGAATATGTCGTGAAGCCCGACGCCGCACGCATGACTGCCCTCGGCATCACTCCGGCACAGATAAAGTCGGCATTCAGTCAGACCAACTTCGTCTTGGGCAACGGCAATGTGGCAGACTATAACCGTCTTTATCTCACGTTGACCGATACCCGCCTGAATGACCTGGAAGATATCCATAACGTCATAGTCCGTAATGACGGCAAACGCATTGTCCGCCTTCGGGACATCGCCCAAGTGGAGATACAGGAGCAGCAGGAGTTCCTGAAGATAAACGCCGATGGCAACGATGCCGTACTGGTGGATTTGGTAAAGCAACCGGGAGTGAACCTGCTGGACTTCGCCAAGAGCGTGGAGAGCAAGGCAAACGAGATACGCAAGCAACTGCCTTTGGGCTATGAACTGAAACCGTACTACAACCAAAGCGCTTTCGTGGACAACAGCATACACAGCGTGCTGCGCACCATCTACGAAGGATTGTTCCTCGCCCTCATCGTTATGATACTGTTCCTGCGTTCGTGGCGGGCGAGCCTCGTGGTAATGCTGACCATCCCTGTCACCGTAGCGTTCAGCATACTGCTGTGCCACCTGGCGGGAATCAGTATCAATGTGATGTCGCTCGGTGCGATGGCTGCATCGGTGGGATTGATCATAGACGATGCCATCGTCATCATCGAACAAATTTACCGGGAACATGAGGAACGGCCCGGTGCCGACCGCTTCATGGTGGTACGCCACGCTCTGCGCAATCTCTTCCCGGCAATGGTGGCTTCCTCACTCTCTACCATCGTCATTCACTTCCCGTTCCGCCTGATGAGCGGACTGGCAGGCAGCTTCTTCAAAGAGCTGTCTGACACGATGCAGCTCACGCTCGTAGCCTCATTTCTTGTCACATGGCTGCTGTTGCCGGTACTGCACCTCCTTATCGGATACAAGAAGCAGTTGCGTCCGAAGTCGCTTGACGCCGAGGCATTGGAAGCATCAGCCATTCAAAAGGTGCATTTCCTTACCTTATTATATAGGAAGCCTGCCGTAACCACCATATTCGTCCTGCTGCTCGGTCTGGGCGGATGGTACGCTTCCACACGGCTTTCATCCGGCTTCCTGCCCGATTTGGACGAAGGAACCATTGTACTCGACTATCACTCGCCTGCCGGAACTGATATTGAGGAGACTGACCGCCTGTGCCGGCAGATGGAACGTATCATCATGGCACATCCCGACGTGCAGACCTATTCGCGACGCACAGCTCTTGGCATGTCATTCAAGACGCGCCCCAGCAACTTCGGTGACTATCTAATCCAACTGAAGTCCAACCGCAGCCACTCCACCCCCGAAGTGATAAGCGACCTGCGCCACCAACTCTCCATCGCCTTGCCGCTGATGAACATTGACTTCGGGCAGCGCATTTCTGACCTACTCGGAGACTTGATGAGCACTCCCAAGCCCATTGAAGTGAAGATATTCGGTGATGACTATGCCACGCTACAACGTTTAGCGGCAAAGGCGGAAGCAGCGATGAAGTCCGTACCGGGCATTGTCGATATAGACAACGGCCTCGTACCTGCCGGAGCATCCCTCGTATTCACTCCTGATAGGGAAAAGCTGTCACAGTTCGGTATCTCTCTGACCGATTTCCAAGAACAACTTGCCACGCAGACCGGTGGCGTGCCACTCTGCCAACCGTCCAACGTAATAGAGCCTAACCCCGCACAAGCAGCTATGACGGGCGGTTTACAGATAGGCTCGGTGCAGGACGGCGAACAGATGCGTCGCATACTGCTCCGCTTCACGGACTTCAAGGACAATTCGCCCGAACTTTTGCGACGGCAACCCATCTTCCTGCCCGACGGCACCACCCGTCCACTCAGCTCGTTCTGCACTGTCAGCGTGGTGCCGGGCGAGATAGAGCAGAAACGTGAAGACCTGAAAAGCAACATCACTCTTACAGCAAGGCTTGAAAACCGCGACCTTGGCAGCACTGTGGCAGAACTGCAACACACGCTGAATACACGGCTTTCACTTCCATCCGGATATAGCATCTCCTACGGTGGAGCATACGCAGAACAGCAACAATCGTTCCGGGAACTGACAATGATTCTCTCGCTTGCCGTACTACTTGTATTTGCTGTACTGATGTTCCTCTTCCGCCAATGGCTTATATCACTTGCCGTGCTATTCATCTCCATCATGGGCATTTGCGGTTGCCTTGTGGCTCTGTGGCTCACGGGGGTTCCGCTCAACGTGAGCAGCTACACGGGCATCATCATGGTGGTGGGCATTATCGCCGAGAATGCCATCTTCACCGTATGGCAGTATCGCATGAACCGCAAAAACGGCGGAAGCGTGAATGAGTCGGTGGACTATGCCATCGCCCTTCGTATCCGTCCGAAGCTGATGACTGCCATCGGAGCTGTGCTCGCCCTTATGCCCCTTGCCCTCGGAATAGGGCTTGGAGCACAGATGCAGCAGCCTTTGGCGGTAGCTGTCATAGGCGGATTCGTGGTGGGGTTACCTCTGTTACTGGTCGTTTTACCAAGTGTAATGCTGATGAAAGAAAATTTAAACAGGCTCTGAATCTACAGATTTTTTTCAATTTTATGCCGTACCTTTGTGGCATGTAACTTATAAAGAATTTACTATGTGGAAATATTATGCTTTGCTATCAGCGCTGTTTGCCGCACTGACTGCCATCTTCGCCAAGATTGGGGTGAAAGATATTAATTCAGACCTTGCCACTGCTATACGCACCACAGTTATACTATTTATCACATGGGGTATCGCACTGGCTGGCAGCCACGAGGGAGAGATAAGAAATATCAGCGGCCATACATGGCTGTTCCTGGTCCTTTCGGGTGCGGCTACAGGGCTGTCGTGGCTGTTCTACTTCAAGGCATTGCAAGTTGGCGATGTGTCGAGGGTCGCTCCGATAGACAAACTGAGTGTGGTCATCACCATCTGCCTATCATGCCTGTTGCTGAAAGAGCAGGTCAGTGCAAGGATGATTCTTGGGGCAGTACTCATCACGGCGGGCAGCATCGTTATGTTAATCAAATAAGAACAAGTTATGAAACTGTTGATAATAGAAGACGAACGGAAACTGTCAGACAGCATCGTGGCTTATCTCGGTGGCGAGAAATATCTGTGCGAACAGGCTTTCACATTTGATGAAGCCAAGATGAAGGTCGGTATGTACGACTACGACTGCATCCTGCTTGACCTCATGCTGCCCGGTGGCAACGGACTTGACATACTCCGTGAAATACGCCGAAGGCACAATCCGGCAGGTGTGATAATCGTCTCGGCAAAGGATTCGCTCGACGACAAGGTGAAAGGACTGGAAATAGGAGCAGATGACTACCTCGCCAAACCATTCCATCTTGCGGAGCTGAGCATGCGTATCTATGCGGTGATACGCCGCAGGGAGTTCTCGGCGAACAACATACTCCGTGATAACGGTATCGAGATAGACCTCTTGGACAAGTCGGTCAAGGTGAATGGTGTGGCAGTGACGCTCACGAAGTCGGAATACGAGCTGCTGCTTTTCTTCATCGGAAACAAGAACCGCGTAGTGTCGAAGAGTGCGATGGCAGAGCATCTAAGTGGAGAGATTGCAGATATGATGGACAGCCACGACTTCGTATATACGCATATCAAGAACCTGAAGGCAAAGCTCTCCGTTGCCGGGTGCAAGGACTGCATACGCAATGTGTACGGTATGGGATATAAATGGACGGAGCCATGAGGAAGAATAGTCTGATGCAGAAGTTGCTCACGCAATTCATCGTATGCGTGGCTGCACTGTTGCTGCTGGCAACCCCGTTGTTCTACTGGCTGACAAATAACTTCTATGCAGAAGATATGCTGGACATCATCGAAGCCGTCCGGCAAGGCAAGGACATCCCGAAGCTCGACCTCGAGCAAGACATCATGCAGGGCGTAATGCTCCAGTTCGGGCTTATCACCCTCGTACTTGGCATAGCCATCGTGCTGACGATACGCTTCATCTCACGGCGGCTGTGGCTTCCGTTTGACCGGACACTTGATGCCATAGAAGCTTTCAGGCTGGAAAACGGAGTGTGCCCTCGGCTCGAAAAAACCAACATCAATGAATTCGACCGTCTGAACACGACTTTGGAGAAGATGATGAATGGTATCCTGCATAGCTACAAATCGCAGAAAGAGTTTACCGAGAACGCCTCGCACGAACTACAAACGCCGCTTGCCGTGTTCCAAAGCAAGCTCGACCTGCTGATGCAGCAGCCGGACATCACGGAACAACAAGCCGACATCATACAAAGCCTCTACCAAATGAACAGCCGCCTCTCACGCCTTAGCCGCAATCTCCTGCTACTTGCCAAGATGGAGAACGGACAATTCGGCACGACGGAGCAAATAGACATAACCTCTCTGCTTGACGAGCTGATGCCTTATCTCGAAAGCCTGGCGGAAGGATTAAGCATAACCAAGGACTACCGTGTACCCACTTTACCGGTGATAGCTAACCGCTCACTGTTGGAAAGCCTTGTAAACAATCTTATAGTCAATGCCGTCCGCCACAACCGACCGCAGGGGAAGATTGTCGTGACTGTAACAGATGACAGCCTTTCCATTGCCAATACCTCGGACGGGCAGGCTCTTGACAGCTCGCACATCTTCAACCGCTTTTATCGTACGAATCCAGGCGAAAAAGGCAACGGTCTCGGTCTTGCCATCGTAAAGGCGGTATGCGACTACCACGGGTGGCACATCTCATACTGCTATAAGGATTGTATGCATGAGTTTAAGGTGACATTCCGCTGAATCTCCCAAATTTCCACAAAGTCGGGTGATATTTTTGCGGCCGTATCTTATAAGATTACGGCACATGAAGAAGTTTATCATATTGTTTGCATCCTTACTTTGTACTGCTACCGCATGGGCAGACGAGTTTCCCGACAGTCTTTCTGCCACAACAGACAACAGCCTGTACCATCATGGTACATCATCATTCGGAAGAAAGATTGACCGTCTTTCTTCCTCACGCCTCTATCAGATGACCTACATCGGCGTACCATTGATTGCAAGCGGAATCATTGTAAAGGAAAAAGACGACCACTTCCGCAGCCTTCGCAATGACTACCTGCCACAGTTCCGCCGCCATGCAGATGACTATATGCAATATGCTCCGGCAGTGGTCATGCTGGGTATGAAAACCTTTGGCGTGGAAAGCAGAAGTTCATGGGGAAGGATGCTTGCATCGGATGCTTTCTCAGCACTGTTGATGGGAAGTGTGGTAAACACCTTGAAACAGACGACACACGTAGTCCGCCCGGACGGTTCCAATGACCATTCCTTTCCATCAGGACATACGGCTACAGCATTCATGACCGCCACCATGCTCACCAAAGAATACGGGCACAAAAGCCCGTGGATAGGTATCGGTGCTTATACCGTAGCTTCTGCCACCGGGCTGATGCGTATAGCAAACAACAAACATTGGTTGAGCGATGTGTTGACAGGGGCAGGTATAGGTATCCTCTCCACGGAGGTTGGTTATTATTTGGCCGACCTTATATTTAAGGAGAAAGGCATCCGGCAGCTTGACGATGAATACATGTATGACCGCATGGATGCTCCTTCTTTCATAAGTCTCTATCTCGGAATGAATATCCCCTTGAGTGGTTATGACATTGACGAACAGACAGAGTTCCGCACCTCCTCCGGCAGTTCGGCCGGAATTGAAGGGGCTTACTTCCTTAATCCATACATAGGTCTGGGCGGACGCTTCATCGTTTCCAACACGGCGATAATAGTTAACGGCAACCAAGCGGAAAACAATACTTTCGACGCCATGTCGCTTTCCGCCGGCAGCTATTTTTCCTATCCGCTTTCCTCACGCTGGTTGATAGGCAGTAAGTTGTTGGCAGGATACATTCATTATCCGAAACTGAAGCTTACAGACAAGACCGTCACATCGCGCAACGGTATCAGTTTTGGCAGCGGAGCATCCTTGACCTTCAAGGCAAAGGAACATTACGGCATCCGCTTTTTCCTCGATTATAACCTTTCGCCTTCACACAGCAAAAGCAGCCGTGAATGGATGAACACACTTGTATCGGGTTTGTCTTTTATGATAACATTATAAGAGAGCCATTGATAATCAACTTACTTCGTTTTGATTTTTTTCGTCGGACTGCCATTAATTTACAGGCAATTCGGGGTTTAGTGTTCCTTCGGCACAGGGGGAAGGCAGAGTTCCCCGGTGCCGAAGGGGGTGTTCCCCGGTGCCGAGCCCCTTGCTCCCCGGTGCC